>NZ_JBHWVI010000369.1:0-5214 GCF_042737005.1 Streptomyces sp. NPDC060027 | reverse complement strand
GGCGAGCCCGATGTTCAACCCGGCGCATCGGCACCATCGTCCGAGCCATCCACACACTCATGACCTGCGACTACTCAGGATGAAAGAGGTTCAGTGAGACCGCGGGTGTTGCATTGCGCGTCGGCTGCGTACGACGGGACTGACACGCTGGCCGGTAGCTTCTTTTCCGCCTCGGCCGCCTTCGCGAGGCCGATGGGGTTGTCGTGCTGGGGGCCAGTGCACTTCTCGGTCTTCCAGAAGGTGCCGGTCGACAGGAACTGGCCGACGTTGATCGCCGTGCCGAGGGTGCCCGAGTCGAAGCGGACGCCGCACAGGGCGTTGTCGAACTTGTGGCATAGGAACATGCTGCGTACGCCCAGGCCGTACAGCTCGTCCAGCCCGCGGTCGATGTCGTCCTTGCCGCACTGGGCGATGTCCAGGATCTGCTTGCAGCCGAACGGCTCCGAGGTCTCGACCCCCAGGACGACGGCCAGCTTGCCCTGCTTGATGACCTCGCGGGCCTGGGCGCTGTCGGTGACGATCCGGAACCAGCCCTTGCCAGGGCCGCCGTGCATCTTGTCGATGTAGGCCTGCATGTCGTATGTCTTCTGCGCCTGCAGGCGGATGGAGGTCATCTCATCGCAGCTGCGGTCCTTGAAGAAGTAGACCGAGCAGATCACGCCGTTGGTGACGAGGTCGTTGACGAGCACCCGCTGACCGCCGCGCCAGGCCCGCTCGACCCAGGCGTAGTAGTTCTGCTGGTGCGTCAGCGAGTCATGGGCAGGCCAGTCCTTGAACGTCGGCCATCCATTGGGGTCGTGCTTGCCGTCGCCGCCCTTGGTGATGAAGTCGAAGACCGCGAGCGAACCGTCGGGGTAGTGCTCGGGACAGTCCTTGAGTGCGTCGGCGATGCCCTGCTCGGAAAACGCCTTGCCGCAGATGAGCCGACCGCCGAAGGCCTCGTTGGACATCAAGTGGTCGTGTGCGTCGACGAAGCCCCGAACCCGTCCCTGGGAGTCGGTCCCCTTGATGGCTCACCCGTGACATTGATCTGAGAATCAGGAGCGGGCCGCGCGGTTGGTGTCCACCAGCCGGTCTCGGTCGAGGAACTGGGGGCCACGCCGAGGACCGTAGTTAACACGGTGAGGAGCACCGTCAGAACCACGGTGCGCCCGCGCGCGTGGTTCGAGTGTTGCGTCATGGTCATCACTCATGCCTTCGCTGTCATGGCGCATGCCGTGGGTGGATAGTGCGGTAGGGAATGGGGCTCGTTCGACGGCAGATCGGCCAGTGTGCCTTCGTTGGAGTCCGCCGTTGCGGCGAGGCTTGATAGAAGGGCGAGACCGGCGGCGGCAGCGCTGTCTGGTGGTGCGTGACAGACGACCAGTACAAGCTCCGTGCCAACGACGGTGAGCTTCTCGAAGTTGAGATCCACTGGACCGATCTGCGGATGGTCTAGCTGAGCAATCCCGCTGGAGCTTGGCCGCACATCATGATGAGCCCACAGCCATCGGAACTCAAGACTGTGGAGGGTCAGTTCGCCGACCAGCTCAGTAAGCCGGGCGTCATCTGCACCGGCGCCAGGGCCTGCATGGAGGAGACGAAGCCGCCCGCGGCGCCATCCCAGTCTCTATGGAAGGAACGGAATCGTCGGTCAAGGAACGCGGTCCGCAGCAGATTCGTGCCCTCCGTATAGCAAGGGGAGAGTGCACGGGCGAGCGGGTTGGAGAGCAGCACGTCCATGTACCGGCCGTGCACAAACGCTGGTTTGTCCGGCATGGACGCAACTAGTTGCCGAATACCGGGGGGTACGACTTCAGGGTGGGGGCGGGGGCGCCGGGCTGAGGGGGCGGCGAGGGCGTGGAGATAGGCGGTGGCGGTGTCGTCCAGGAGCAGGGCGTGGGCGAGGGCATCAAGGATGGGTGGGGAGGGATTATGGTCGCGTCCTTGCTCCAACCGCTGGTAGTAGTCCGTGCTGATCCCGGCGAGCAGGGCGAGCTCTTGGCGGCGCAGGCCTGGTACACGCCGCCGGCCGGTGACGTGTAGTCCGATGTCTTTGGGTCGCACCAGCCCCCGGCGCGCCCGCAGGAAGTTGCCGAGATGATTATTGCGCTGCATGCGTCCACGCTAGTTGGGGGCGAGCTTCCTTTCCTGGCCCTGCTGGTCCTAGGGTTCACACATCCCGAAAGAGAGTAGCTGCTACTCAAGCGCATGGAGTCATTTGCGTGTTCGAATGATCTGATCGAACTTGCGTGATCCTTTTGCGCTCTTGGTGGTTCGTGCATGGACTCATGATTCACATGCTCTAGGACTGATTGAATTGCTTTGCCTCACTGTCGTATTTGTCCTTGCCCAGGCAGGGCTTCTGATTGCGTGGGCCGTTAGCCCGCGTCCCCGCGATCCGGGAATCCATCTCGCTAGTGAGGCGCAGCGTGGAGCAGTGACATCGGTGAGTGATGGACCGGGGGCAATCTCAAGTGCTGGGGATTGATAAGCGCGGCAGAACAAGCCGCATTCGAGGAACAGTAGTTGGCGCTTTCTGCCCAGACTGGCCCGTCTGGGCACCCACTTCCCTGAGTTCGGACCAGACGATCCGTTATCGGCGGTGAAGGCCGCTTCACAAGGTCGGCGCCGACACGGTGGGTGACCTGCTGCGAGAGGAAGGCTTCAGCCTGCAGGCCAATGACAAGACCATCGAGGGCACCCAACACCCAGACCGCGACGTCCAGTTCCACAACCCCTCCAGTGTTGTGTTCCTGCATGGAGAGACGACGCACGCTGGACCTCCGAGGATCGCATTCGATCCGAGGATCCTCGACGCTCTCCGCGAGAGGTCCGCCTTCGAGCTGGCATGCACGCCAGGCCCGTTAGGAGCAGATAGTGCCTACTCATTTTTCCTCTCATGGGGGCCACTTCGTGGACCTGCGGAAAGGCATCGAGGCAGAGTGGCGACAGGCGATCGTGCTGCCGTTCGGGCCGCTACACATCGCCACCCCATGGTGCGGGCCGCGTATGCGCGCTGGGAATCGGAGGTCATGACCGGCAACGGCGGCCTCGCACGCACCATGCCGATCGTCCTAGACAGGTGGAGCGCAAAGTGGGGCACGTACAGTCCGGCCGTCCTGTGAGGGCGCAGGCCATGAGGAGTGCCTTCGCCACCCTGGCGGCGGCACTCCTCCTCGCCATGACCGGCTGCTCGACGACCGACGGGGAACGTGAGGGAGGGAGACACGGCGGCGATTCACGGGCGTCACGGCCCGAGCCCGGGGAGGCGTCAACGATGCGGGGCATCACGCTGCCCTCCTGGTACCAGACCGACTATGACAGCCCAGCTGCGGACCGGTACCTGCGGGATATTCGGGCGACCGGCGCACGCTGGGTCACCTTCACTCCCACTTGGTACCAGACGCGCCGCGGCGACTCCTCGATGCACACCACCGAGGAGACCGCGAGTGATGCGAGCCTGCGCCGGATCGTGCGGCGCGCGCACCGGGCGGGCCTGAAGGTATTGATCAAGCCGCATGTGGACCTGCCGGGAGACGGTGACCGCGCCGCGATCCGCCCCCGCGACCGGCCCGCCTGGTTCGCCGCATACCGGAGATTCATTACCCACTACGCGGACCTCGCGGCGGCCACGGACACCGAGCAGTTCGCGGTAGGCACCGAACTGGCCGGCGTCTCGGGCGACCAAGCCGCCTGGACTGCGGTCATCGGGGCCGTACGCGACCGCTACGACGGGCCACTGACATACGCTGCCAACTACGACGAGTACACGAAGATCCGTTTCTGGAAGGCGCTCGACGTCATCGGAATCGACGCCTACTGGCCGCTGTCCGCTCAGCCCACGGACGACCCGACCCGACTGCACCGCGCCTGGGAACCGATCAGGAAGAGCCTTGCTGCGTTCTCGGCGCGCTACAAGCGGCGGATCCTGTTCACCGAAGCGGGGTATGTGAGCCAGTACGGCTCCACGACCGCTCCTTACTCCTGGACTGTCAGTGACCGCGCCAGCGGCGCCGAACAGGCCGCCGCCTACCGGGCGTTGCTCGAATTCTTCGAGGGCCGTCGGTGGTGGGCCGGCGTCTGCTGGTGGATGTGGGACGACTGGCCGGACAGCGAGGAGACTCCGGTCGCACTCGCGTACACCCCGCACGGCAAACCCGCGGAGCAGGTGCTGCGCGAGAAGTGGGCCCGTTGAGAGCTGACAGGTGCTGTGCGCTCGAGCAGGTGTATTAGCAGGGGACTTCGTTGCAATTCCCGCCGGGCCAGACATCTGGACGCGCTTCCGCGAGGCGAGGCGAGGCCGAGCAGCTGCGACACTGATGGGGGGCGTAGTGCCTGGCCGACTGTTCAACGCGGTCCTGCACCACGAACTTCACCTGACCGACGGCTGGTTCGCAACCATCCGCATCACATTGAGGACGATCGCCGCGACCCCTACCGCCCGCACCGCTGTGCACCAGTAATGGATCGACCGCGCTGTCCCCCAGTACGCGGGCCGACCCGCGCCCCACATCGAGCATTGAGACTGCGCGCACGGCGACTTCCAAGCCGCCAACCTCACCACTGGCGCCACCATGCTCTACGCCTACCGGTGCCGGCCACGGCGTAGCCGGTGCCCATGACCGCAGTGGTGCTGCCCTGCACCCCGGCCTCGGCGGTGCCGATCTTGCCGAGCAGGGCTCGCACCACTCCCCAGTCCCGTACTGCCACGTCGTGGCGGGAGCAAGTCGGGGTCGGTGGCGAGTAGTACGACGGGAGCGAGTACGCCCGTGAGTTGGAGGATGCCGACGCCGCTGAGGGCCTCCTGGGCAAACTTGTTGGTGCCGCCGTCATGGGCACCCCAGTCACGGAGACGATGTGCAGCAGTTGCACGTACTTCCGCCACTACAGCCGCTCCACGTTCGCGAGATCGAAGGCGCCGCCCTCGCGCTTGCGGTCGGCCCAGTACGCGCGGCACCTACGCCTACACTTTTAGTGCGGGGTGAAGCCGCGCAGCATCCCGTCGAAGATCGAGAACGGCTGGCCACGGCCCAACGCCGCGGTGATATCCGAGTGAGTACTGACGTTTCGAAGCCCCAAGGCGGAAGCCCTCGATCAACGGGTGCGGACGATCAGAGGCACTACATGGGTGCCAGTAACGAGTTGGTGCGTGATAGCGGGTGGGGCGTGTTTTCCCTGAGTACGGCCGTTTTCAGGTCCCGGTGGTGCGGTCGGAGACGAGGCCGGCGATAG
>NZ_JBHWVI010000368.1:2022-5266 GCF_042737005.1 Streptomyces sp. NPDC060027 | reverse complement strand
ACACAGTGGACGCGAGCAACTGAGGACAAGCCCTCGGCCTATTAGTACCAGTCACCTCCAGCGGTTGCCCGCCTTCCAGATCTGGCCTATCAACCCAGTCGTCTACTGGGAGCCTTAACCCCTCAAGGGGGTGGGAATACTCATCTCGAAGCAGGCTTCCCGCTTAGATGCTTTCAGCGGTTATCCCTCCCGAACGTAGCCAACCAGCCATGCCCTTGGCAGGACAACTGGCACACCAGAGGTTCGTCCGTCCCGGTCCTCTCGTACTAGGGACAGCCCTTCTCAATATTCCTACGCGCACAGCGGATAGGGACCGAACTGTCTCACGACGTTCTAAACCCAGCTCGCGTACCGCTTTAATGGGCGAACAGCCCAACCCTTGGGACCGACTCCAGCCCCAGGATGCGACGAGCCGACATCGAGGTGCCAAACCATCCCGTCGATATGGACTCTTGGGGAAGATCAGCCTGTTATCCCCGGGGTACCTTTTATCCGTTGAGCGACGGCGCTTCCACAAGCCACCGCCGGATCACTAGTCCCGACTTTCGTCCCTGCTCGACCCGTCGGTCTCACAGTCAAGCTCCCTTGTGCACTTACACTCAACACCTGATTACCAACCAGGCTGAGGGAACCTTTGGGCGCCTCCGTTACTCTTTAGGAGGCAACCGCCCCAGTTAAACTACCCATCAGACACTGTCCCTGATCCGGATCACGGACCCAGGTTAGACATCCAGCACGACCAGAGTGGTATTTCAACGGCGACTCCACCATGGCTGGCGCCATGACTTCACAGTCTCCCACCTATCCTACACAAGCCGAACCGAACACCAATATCAAACTGTAGTAAAGGTCCCGGGGTCTTTCCGTCCTGCTGCGCGAAACGAGCATCTTTACTCGTAGTGCAATTTCACCGGGCCTATGGTTGAGACAGTCGAGAAGTCGTTACGCCATTCGTGCAGGTCGGAACTTACCCGACAAGGAATTTCGCTACCTTAGGATGGTTATAGTTACCACCGCCGTTTACTGGCGCTTAAGTTCTCAGCTTCGCCACCCCGAAGAGTGACTAACCGGTCCCCTTAACGTTCCAGCACCGGGCAGGCGTCAGTCCGTATACATCGCCTTACGGCTTCGCACGGACCTGTGTTTTTAGTAAACAGTCGCTTCTCGCTGGTCTCTGCGGCCACCCCCAGCTCACCGAGTAAATCGGATCACCAGTGATGGCCCCCCTTCTCCCGAAGTTACGGGGGCATTTTGCCGAGTTCCTTAACCATAGTTCACCCGAACGCCTCGGTATTCTCTACCTGACCACCTGAGTCGGTTTAGGGTACGGGCCGCCATGAAACTCGCTAGAGGCTTTTCTCGACAGCATAGGATCATCCACTTCACCACAATCGGCTCGGCATCAGGTCTCAGCCTTAATGTGTGACGGATTTGCCTATCACACGGCCTACACCCTTACCCCGGGACAACCACCGCCCGGGATGGACTACCTTCCTGCGTCACCCCATCACTCACCTACTGCAGGTCTGGTCCGTCGGCTCCACCACTCCCCTTTGCCCGAAGGCTCCGGGGCGGCTTCACGGACTTAGCATCGCCTGGTTCAATGTTTGACGCTTCACAGCGGGTACCGGAATATCAACCGGTTATCCATCGACTACGCCTGTCGGCCTCGCCTTAGGTCCCGACTTACCCTGGGCAGATCAGCTTGACCCAGGAACCCTTAGTCAATCGGCGCACACGTTTCTCACGTGTGTATCGCTACTCATGCCTGCATTCTCACTCGTGAACCGTCCACCACTGCCTTCCGGCGCGGCTTCACCCGGCACACGACGCTCCCCTACCCATCACAGCGGGCGTTGGCCCTATTGCTGCAATGACACGACTTCGGCGGTACGCTTGAGCCCCGCTACATTGTCGGCGCGGAATCACTAGACCAGTGAGCTATTACGCACTCTTTCAAGGGTGGCTGCTTCTAAGCCAACCTCCTGGTTGTCTGTGCGACTCCACATCCTTTCCCACTTAGCGTACGCTTAGGGGCCTTAGTCGATGCTCTGGGCTGTTTCCCTCTCGACCATGGAGCTTATCCCCCACAGTCTCACTGCCGCGCTCTCACTTACCGGCATTCGGAGTTTGGCTAAGGTCAGTAACCCGGTAGGGCCCATCGCCTATCCAGTGCTCTACCTCCGGCAAGAAACACACGACGCTGCACCTAAATGCATTTCGGGGAGAACCAGCTATCACGGAGTTTGATTGGCCTTTCACCCCTAACCACAGGTCATCCCCCAGGTTTTCAACCCTGGTGGGTTCGGTCCTCCACGACCTCTTACAGCCGCTTCAACCTGCCCATGGCTAGATCACTCCGCTTCGGGTCTTGAGCGCGCTACTGAATCGCCCTATTCGGACTCGCTTTCGCTACGGCTTCCCCACACGGGTTAACCTCGCAACGCACCGCAAACTCGCAGGCTCATTCTTCAAAAGGCACGCAGTCACGACGCACTGAGTAAACTCAATGCGCGACGCTCCCACGGCTTGTAGGCACACGGTTTCAGGTACTATTTCACTCCGCTCCCGCGGTACTTTTCACCATTCCCTCACGGTACTATCCGCTATCGGTCACCAGGGAATATTTAGGCTTAGCGGGTGGTCCCGCCAGATTCACACGGGATTTCTCGGGCCCCGTGCTACTTGGGTGTCTCTCAAACGAGCCGTTGATGTTTCGACTACGGGGGTCTTACCCTCTACGCCGGACCTTTCGCATGTCCTTCGCCTACATCAACGGTTTCTGACTCGCCTCACAGCCGGCAGACTGTGAAAGAGAGATCCCACAACCCCTTGCATGCAACCCCTGCCGGGTCTCACACATACAAGGTTTGGCCTCATCCGGTTTCGCTCGCCACTACTCCCGGAATCACGGTTGTTTTCTCTTCCTGCGGGTACTGAGATGTTTCACTTCCCCGCGTTCCCTCCACTTGCCCTATGTGTTCAGGCAAGGGTGACAGCCCATGACGACTGCCGGGTTTCCCCATTCGGAAACCCCCGGATCAAAGCCTGGTTGACGGCTCCCCGGGGACTATCGTGGCCTCCCACGTCCTTCATCGGTTCCTGGTGCCAAGGCATCCACCGTGCGCCCTTAAAAACTTGGCCACAGATGCTCGCGTCCACTGTGCAGTTCTCAAACAACGACCAACCACCCATCACCCCCGGTTTCCACCGGAGTGCACTGGGGCCGGCACTGAAGGCAGCC
>NZ_JBHWVI010000367.1:0-5299 GCF_042737005.1 Streptomyces sp. NPDC060027 | reverse complement strand
CCTCGCCCAGCGTGAGCAGGTCCTGGGCGACACCCACCCCCACACCCTGGCCAGCCGCAACAACCTTGCCGCCGCTTACGAGTCGGCGGGGGACCTGGGACGGGCCATCCCCCTGTACAAAGCCACCCTCGCCCAGTACGAGCAGGTCCTGGGCGACACCCACCCCCACACCCTGACCAGCCGCAACAACCTCGCCTACGCCTACCGGGCAGCGGGGGACCTGGGACGGGCCATCCCCCTGCTGGAGGCCACCCTCCTCCAGCGTGAGCAGGTCCTGGGCGACACCCACCCCCACACCCTGACCAGCCGCAACAACCTCGCCAGGGTGTGTCAGGAGGCCGAAGCTGTACAGCACGGAAGTACAGCAACCTCAGTAACCAAGGCTGTACCTCAAAAACCGTCCACGGCTGATTGAGCAGCCCGAGAACCGGCAATGGCCTTCCCGCCGAGAGTTCGGGACGAAGAGGTCGTGGGTTCAAATCCCGCCACCCCGACAGCTAAAGAGCAGTTCAGAGGGCCTTTACCGGATCGGTAAGGGCCCTCTGGCGTTGCTGTGGTCTAACTGCGTGACTATCGATTCCGGAGTGCCTACGACCCGCGTCGGTCGGAGCCGAAGATGCCGTCCATGACCACGGCACCGGTCTGGATCACGGGTCGGATCTGCTTCCGGTAGACCTCCTCCGTCACGGCTGGGAGCTGTCCTTTCGGTTTCGGTCGGGAGGTCCGCGCCTGCCGGGGCGGCGGGATGCTGGGCGGTATCGAGGCCGCCCCGGCAGGCTGGTCAGCGCTTGTGGGCACTGTTGAGCAGGCATCGCAGCACCAGGGCCGATGGAGACGGAGACGGCCGTGATGGCGACCGTCGCCAGGAGCGCGGTCAGCACGACGTCCACGACAAGGACCGCCGCAACTGTTGCACCGCTTCAGAACTCGCCTGCGATCGTTCGGGCATGACCTACGACCTTGCCGATAGTCGGCGCAATGGGGTGACGGAGGGGCGTAGTTCACCCTCGGATGTCTTGTCGGATCGTGGCGTCTGAGCATGGTGTTTCCGCTGGTCAGGGGTGAGGTTAGAGTGTCGTCGCCGCCAAGGGGGTGACACTGGGTGTCTACCGCTGGGGGATCGCTGTGGCGGCGTTCATTCATCTGTGGGGGGCATCTTGAACACTCATTTGCGCCGCGGTCTCGCGGTGCTCGCATCCGCGTCCGCTCTGGCGGCGGGCGTGCTGGCTCTGACGGCGCCCGGCGCGTCCGGCGCCGGTTCGGCCTCCTGGCCGGCTGCGGACGGAAAGCTGGCCTGGGTCTTCAGTACGGGTTACGTGTCCGTGGGGTCCAACTCCACGTTCCTGTTCAAAGACGGCAAGCAGCCGTCCTGGTCGCCGGACGGCAGCCGTGTCGCGTACGTCCAGAGCGGCAGCGGTCTGATCATGACCCGCCGCTACACCGGCAACGCCTATGTCAAGTTCCGCGAGGAGTCCGGCATCGGGGCGGCCAGCAATCCCACGTACTGGTACCACGGCAGCAGCGTCGTCTACTCCGCCAGTGGCCGACTGCGCATCGCGCCCTCCGACGGCTCCCTCGTCGGGCGGGCGTTGTTCACCACGGCCGAGGACGGCTGTGACGGCCAGCCCAGCGGAGCCATCAACGGCCTGCTGGCCTTCACTCGCACCGGCGACACCTGCGCGTCTGCCGGTACTTCAGCGGTCTGGCTCTACAACGCCGAAGCCGACGCCTTCAAGCGCCTTGCAACCAGCGCCGAACACCCGGCCATTTCCCCCGACGCCACGAAGGTCGCCTTCGTGCGGTCCGTGAGCGGCGTCAAGCAGTTGTTCACGATCGGCGTGGACGGCACCGAGCTGACGCAGGTGACCCACGGCACCGAGGCGGTGAGCACACCGTCCTGGTCGGGATCGGGCACCAAGATCGCGTACAACACCACCGTCAGCGGCACCTCCTACACCCGGGTGCTGAACCTCGCCACCAGCGAGGTCACCACCCCCGCCTACAGCAAGGGCACCCGGGACGCGGCCTGGCAGCCGCAGCGCCACAACAGCACCTCCCGCGTGTGGGGCGCGGACTCGAACGGCACCAACATCGCCGGCTCCAAGTGGACCTGGAACACCGTCGGCCAGCACATCCCCGGCCTGTACGACGCCAAAGCGGCCGTACTGATCAATGCGGACAGTCCGTCCTACGCCCTCACCGCGGCCGCGCTCGGCGGCAAGAAGTGGGGCCCGGTACTTGGCACGCCGAGCGGTTCGCTGTCGTCGGCGACGCAGACCGAACTGAAGCGGATGCTCAAGCCCGGCGCCACGGTCTACCTGGTGGGCAACACCGACATTCTCAGCAGCAGCGTCGCCTCCAAGGTGGCATCCCTCGGCTACACCGCCAAGCGACTGTCCGGCACCTCACGCTATTCGACCTCCGTCGCCGTCGCGAAGTCGATCACCAGCGCTCCGGAGTACGTGTTCATCGCGACCGGCTCCGACTACCACTCCGCGCTCGCCGCGTCCTCCGCCGCAGGCGGCCTCGGCACCGGCGGTAAGGCCGTCGTCGTGCTCAACGACGGCAACACGCTCACCTCATCGGTGAAGGCGTACCTCAATGGTCTCGATCCGGACGAGACGATGATGATCCCGGTCGGCGAATCGGCCGCCTACGCGCTGACCCACACCTCGTTCTCGCAATGGCCGAGCCGGTGGACCTACTACCCGGTCAAGGGCGAAGGTCATGACGGCACCGCCGTCGCCTTGGCCAAGATCTGGTGGCGCGCACCGAGCATCGCGGTGCTGGCGAACATCGACAGCTGGCGCGGCGGCGTCACCGCGTCCTCCGCGATGTCCACCTTCGCCCCGCTGCTGTGGACAACCGACGACGAGCTGTCCTACATGTCCCAGAATTATCTGATCGACCAAGCCGCCGGCGTCAACAGTGTCACCGCCTTCGGCGGCAGCACCTCGGTGTCCGCCACGGCACTCGAGACGGCCGGCTCCGCGATCAGTGCAAGCCGCAGCCTGATCGACTACCACCCCTATCAGAACGGTGAAATTCCCAGTACCTCCGCTCTGTCGGCCGGACCCCGCCCCCTCACCAACGGGACCGGGATCGACCGGGGCTACGGAAAGGCCGTCGACACCCCCGCGCCTGACCTGGATGCCCTGAAGACGACCAACACGCCGTAACGGCCGTCCCGAGTCGCCACCACGGCCCTGCCGCCCGTCCCGGACCCCCGGAACGGGTGGCAGGTGCAGCGAGGCCCCAAGTCAGCCGTATGGATCTCTAACCGCTCTCCCAAAGCGGATGCCAACACCTATGCCGAAAGCGCCCCGTTCGCGGGAATTCTTGAGCCTTACCCCAAGAACGGTTGGCGTACTCAGGGGGCACGTCGAGTCCCCCACCGCCCCGGGTACTTCACACCGACAATGTCGCCTCCCGGCTAGAGACTGCCGTCGGCGGTCAGGCAAAACGGGGGTTTCTCTGGGCGAAGCTCCGTCGCCGGGAGGCATCTGGCAACTGGGACGTCTGGCCGGACGGTGATGCGAGGGGCTGTGGCTCTTCTCTCTGCGGGATGTAGGTGCTGCGCGAACGCGCACCACAACCATTACGCGGCGGCGGTGGTCAACATGAACGACCGATGTGCCAGGAACCGATACCGGGAGTCTCCGTGCCCAACCGCATCCGCCGTCGTTCCGCCTTGGGTTGTGCCGCGCTCGCCGCGCTGCTGACCGCCCCCGTGGTTCTGGCCGCACCGGCCTCCGCCACGACGACGACGCCGGTGATCGACTTCAACGGCGACGGGTTCGCCGACCTGGCGATCAGCGCGCCCAACGCCACGGTGTCGGGCCTCGGCGACGCGGGCTACCTGTCGGTCGTGTACGGCTCCTCCGCCGGCGCCGACACCGCGCACTCGAAGCTGATCACGCGCGCCACCGAGGGCATACCCGGGGACGTCATGGAGTACGACTACTTCGGCAGCTGGACGGCGGCCCGCGACCTCGACGAGGACGGCTACACCGACCTCGTGGTCGGCGGCCACCACACACCCGTGGTGTTGTGGGGCTCCGCCCAGGGACTCGGCGGCGGCGCCGCATTCGCCGGCAGGACGTACCAGGTGGGTGGCGGTGACATCAACGGCGACGGTCACGCCGACCTCGTCGCCAACGTCGGTGGCTCGCTGGAGGTGCGCTTCGGTCCCTTCACCCGCGCCGGGGTGCCCGCGTCGACCGACACGCTCGCCTTCGACGACGAGGACGGCCCGCAGGGCTTCACCGTCGGCGACGTCACCGGGGACGGCAAGGACGATGTCGTCACCCAGCACGGCTTCGACGAGATTCAGTACAAGTCCCGCCTGTGGAAAGGCACGTCCACCGGGCTGAGCAGGACCTTCCAGTCCTCCGGCTACTACACGGTCGACGGGATCATCGCCGACGTGAACAAGGACGGCTACGGCGACTTCATCGCCCGTCAGGTCGACCACGTCTCCGAGACGAGGGAGTACCAGGCCGGCGACATCCGCGTCGTCTACGGCTCGGCGTCCGGCTTCTCCACCCGTACCGTCAAGATCAACCAGGACACGGCGGGCGTCCCGGGCGTCGGCGAGGCGGGCAACGGCGACACGGACTACGGCGACCAGTTCGGCTACTCGCTCGCCGCCGGCGACGTGACCGGCGACGGCTACCTGGACATCGCGGTGGGCGTACCCGGCGAGGACATCGGCTCGATCCGCGAGGCAGGCGCGGTGGTCCTGCTCAAGGGCGGCGCGTCCGGCCTCACCGGTACCGGGGCACAGGCCTTCAACCAGTCCACGTCCGGCGTGCCGGGCGCATCCGAGAAAGGCGACAACTTCGGCGCCTCGGTACTGCTCGCGGACGTCAACGCCAACCATCGCGCGGACCTCGCCGTGGGCGCGCCGCAGGAGGACGGCACCTATCAGAACTCGGGCGCGGCCTGGCTGCTTCGCGGCTCGAAGACCGGCCTGACGACGACCGATGTCGCTTCCTTCAGCCCCAGCACTCTGAACGCGCCGCAGAAGGATTCCCGATTCGGAGCCACCTTCGCGCGCTGAGCCCGTCGGGCCCTGCGGGGCATCCGCGGACGAGTCCGGACGGCCCGCTCGTCGGCGTGCCGAACCCTGCCGGCCCGCAGGTCCAAGGCCCCGCAGAGTGAGTGCTGCCCTTGAAGCCGCTGTGGCCGCCACTACCGCCGCTACCGTCGCTTCCTGACAGCCGAGATCGTCGGAGGAGCTTGCGGCGTCGTGGGTGCCTTGGCCTACGGGATCCAGGCCGCGGCGCGTGCCCGCTTC
>NZ_JBHWVI010000366.1:0-5310 GCF_042737005.1 Streptomyces sp. NPDC060027 | reverse complement strand
CTAACATGGGCTGCCCCCCGCTCTTCCCCCCACCCCCTTATCTTCTTCGTGGGAGCCCCCCCCCCCCCGGTGGCGAGGACTCCCTCGACGCGTTTCACGACCACCGTGTCCGCGTACGACGGTGCTGGTGCGGCCCGACTGATACGTGGCCTGGGCCGCCGAGTCCCCGGACGCCGCCGCGGCCGAGGTCGCCCTCGTCGCCGCCCTGGGTGCGCCGGACAGGGCCTAGGACGCGGTGGCGGCCAGCAACGGGCGCAGCAGGCCGGCCAGTTGGGCGGCCTGCTCGTTGTCGAGGGCCGAGAGCGCGGCCGTCTGGACGTCGAGCCCCGCTCCGACGGCCTCGTCGATCAGCCGCAGGCCCTCGTCCGTCAGGGTGACCTGGAGGCCGCGCCGGTCGTGCGGGTCGGGCGAGCGGCGGAGCAGTCCGGCGCGCTCCAGCTTGTCCAGGCGCCCGGTCATGCCGCCGGTCGTCAGCATGAGCGTGGCCGAGAGCTCGCGCGGCGAGAGCGTGTAGGGGGCGTCGGAGCGGCGCAGGGTCGCCAGCACGTCGAACTCCCCGCGCGAGATCCCGTACCGCGCGTACGCCTTCTCCATCCGGTCGCCCATGGCGCGCGCGAGCCGGAAGACGCGCCCGAAGACCTCCATCGCGGCGGTGTCGAGGTCCGGCCGGACAGCGGCCCACTGCTCGATGATCGCGTCGACGGGGTCCTTGGAGGTGCTCATGGGGGCGAGTATCCGCCGCGTCGCAGGTCGGCCGCAAGAAAGTAGCTCGGAAGGGAGTGGGTCGGGAGGAAGTGGCTCAGGAGGAAGCGGGTCACCGAGAAGCGGGTCACCGCTAAGCGGCTTGCGTCTAAGTAGATTAGCGCTAAGCTATTTAGTGCCGACCTGCTCCTTCGGGCCTGCTCCTTCCGGCCAGCTCCCTTCCCTCTCCTCCGGTGACCTGCTTCCGCCGTATTCCCGTCGCCGCCCCTCTCCCGCCGGCCCTCATCCGCCGTTCTCCTCGAAACCGGGTGTCCCGTGGACGCGAACCGTTCCGCCCTGATAGCCCTCACCGCGCTCGCCCCCGTCTCCTGGGGCAGCACCTATGCCGTCACCACCGCGTTCCTCCCGCCCGACCGGCCGCTGTTCACGGCCGTGCTGCGCGCCCTGCCCGCGGGGCTGCTGCTCCTCGCGCTCGCGCGGGTGCTGCCGCGTGGTGCCTGGTGGGGGAAGGCGGCCGTGCTGGGCGCGCTGAACATCGGCGCGTTCTTCCCGCTGCTGTTCCTCTCGGCGTACCGGCTGCCCGGCGGAACGGCGGCCGTGGTCGGGTCGACCGGTCCGCTGCTCGTGGCGGGCCTCTCGTTGCTGCTGCTCGGTGACCGGCCGACCCCGCGGACGCTCCTCACCGGCGTCGCGGCGGCCCTCGGCGTCAGCCTCGTCGTCCTGAAGGCGGCGGGCGCGCTCGACCCCGTGGGTGTTCTCGCGGCGCTCGCCTCCACCGCGTCGATGTCCACCGGCACCGTGCTCACCAAACGGTGGGGGCGGCCGGACGGGATCGGCCCACTGGCGCTGACCGCCTGGCAGTTGACCGCCGGCGGGCTGCTGATCGCGCCGGTCGCCCTCGTGGCCGAGGGCGCGCCACCCGCGCTGGACGGCCCGGCGATCGGCGGTTACCTGTACCTCGCGCTGGCGAACACGGCGGTGGCGTACTGGCTGTGGTTCCGGGGCATCGGCCGGCTCACCGCCACCCAGGTCACGTTCCTCGGCCCGCTCTCGCCACTGACCGCGGCGGTCATCGGCTGGGCGGCGCTGGGGCAGACGCTGACGCCGGTGCAGGTGGCGGGCATGACACTGGCGTTCGGGGCCACGGTGTTCGGCCAGCTGGGAGTCCGTCCGGCGACCGCCGCGCCCCTCCCGGCCGCCGCCGGCTCCGCCCCGCTCGTCCGGGAGCCGGCCGGGGCGCCGGGGCCGGAGCGGAATCCCCGGCCCCGGCGCACCGCGTAGGGGGACGGCCCCGCCGCTCCTCGTACGGGTACTAGCCCCGGCGTACCTCGTACAGGAAGCAGCCGTACTCCACCGCCCGCACATGGACCAGTGCCACCTCCGGGTCGGTGAACGCGGCCGTGAAGGCCTCGTCGAACGCGTCCGGCGCGGACACCAGCAGTCCGCCCAGGATGTGGCCCTCGGCCGAGTAGCGGCGCACCGTGCGGTGGGCGTTCGCGAAGGGGAGCTCGTCCCCGGCCGGGCCCGCGCACGCGTCCGCGTGGATGAAGACCGGCCCCTGCTCGTCGTACGGGCCTGGTTCGGCCCCGGTCCGCGCGGCCCAGCGGCGCAGCGGAGCGTAGGAGACCAGGGCGATGCGCTCGCCGGGCTCGCTGCGGCGCAGGCAGCAGCGCAGCGGGGCACCGCCCTCCTCGTCGGTCAGCGGGGTGAGCGGACGGCCGGCGTCGTCGCCGTCGCGGAGTTCCTT
Source organism: Streptomyces sp. NPDC060027 (assembly GCF_042737005.1). NCBI lineage: Bacteria > Bacillati > Actinomycetota > Actinomycetes > Kitasatosporales > Streptomycetaceae > Streptomyces > Streptomyces sp. NPDC060027. Next base: position 2,861 of record NZ_JBHWVI010000366.1, on the reverse strand, counting down.
CAGGGCGGCCGGGCCGATGGGGTGTGCGGTGTACGTCGTCATACGTCCAGGCTCGCGCCCGCGCGTGCCCCGCACCGGCGGGAAACGGACATCGCGTTCCGTGCGGGTCCCGTGGAAGGATGGCGCAACCCACACATAACGAGGAGATGACCGCGTGCCTGGCACAAACCTGACCCGCGAAGAGGCGCAGCAGCGCGCGAAGCTGCTCACCGTTGACTCGTACGAGGTCGATCTCGACCTCTCCGGCGCGCAGGAGGGCGGCACCTACCGGTCCGTGACCACGGTGCGCTTCGACTCCACCGAGACCGGCGCGGAGTCCTTCATCGACCTGGTGGCCCCGACCGTCCACGAAGTCACCCTCAACGGCGACCCGCTCGACCCGGCCGAGGTCTTCGCGGATTCGCGGATCGCGCTGCCCGGTCTCCTGGAGGGGCGCAACGTCGTCCGCGTCGTGGCGGACTGCGCGTACACCAACACCGGTGAGGGTCTGCACCGGTTCGTCGACCCCGTCGACCAGCAGGCCTACCTGTACACCCAGTTCGAGGTGCCGGACGCGCGCCGCGTCTTCGCGTCCTTCGAGCAGCCCGACCTGAAGGCCACCTTCCAGTTCACCGTGAAGGCGCCGTCCGGCTGGACGGTCATCTCCAACTCGCCGACCCCGGAGCCCAAGGACGACGTCTGGGTCTTCGAGCCGACGCCGCGGATCTCGACGTACATCACCGCGCTGATCGTCGGCCCGTACCACTCCGTGCACAGCGTGTACGAGAAGGACGGGAAGTCGGTGCCGCTGGGCATCTACTGCCGTCCCTCGCTCGCCGAGTTCCTCGACTCGGACGCGATCTTCGAGGTCACCCGACAGGGCTTCGACTGGTTCCAGGAGAAGTTCGACTACGCGTACCCGTTCGAGAAGTACGACCAGCTCTTCGTGCCCGAGTTCAACGCGGGCGCGATGGAGAACGCGGGCGCGGTCACCATCCGCGACCAGTACGTCTTCCGCTCCAAGGTCACCGACGCCGCGTACGAGCTGCGCGCCGAGACGATCCTGCACGAGCTGGCCCACATGTGGTTCGGCGACCTCGTGACCATGGAGTGGTGGAACGACCTCTGGCTGAACGAGTCGTTCGCCACCTACACCTCCATCGCCTGCCAGGCCTACCACCCCGACAGCCGGTGGCCGCACTCCTGGACCACCTTCGCCAACTCCATGAAGACGTGGGCCTACCGGCAGGACCAACTGCCGTCCACCCACCCGATCATGGCCGAGATCCGCGACCTCGACGACGTGCTCGTCAACTTCGACGGCATCACGTACGCCAAGGGCGCCTCCGTCCTCAAGCAGCTCGTCGCCTACGTCGGCATGGACGAGTTCTTCAGCGGCGTCCAGGCCTACTTCAAGGCCCACGCCTTCGGCAACACGCGGCTGTCCGACCTGCTCGGCGCCCTGGAGCAGACCTCCGGCCGCGACCTCGGGACCTGGTCGCAGAAGTGGCTCCAGACCGCCGGGATCAACATCCTGCGCCCGGAGATCGAGACCGACGCCGACGGCGTCATCACCTCCTTCGCCATCCGCCAGGAGGCCCCGGCCCTGCCCGCCGGCGCCCAGGGCGCTGTATCCGATGATGCGACTCCGCCGCGTGGGACGCTGCGCCCGCACCGCATCGCGGTCGGCCTGTACGACTTCGACGGCGCCGAGGGCGGCAGCGGCAAGCTGGTGCGCGGTGAGCGCATCGAGATGGACGTGGACGGGGAGCTGACCGCCGTTGCGCAGCTCGTCGGCAAGCGCCGCCCCGACGTGATCCTGCTCAACGACGACGACCTGTCGTACGCCAAGGTCCGCCTCGACGAGGACTCGCTGGCCTTCGTCACCGAGCACCTCGGCGACTTCGAGTCCTCCCTCCCGCGCGCCCTGTGCTGGGCCTCGGCCTGGGACATGACCCGCGACGCCGAGCTCGCCACCCGCGACTACCTGGCGCTGGTGCTGTCCGGCATCGGCAAGGAGTCCGACATCGGTGTCGTGCAGTCGCTGCACCGGCAGGTGAAGCTGGCGATCGAGCTGTACGCCGACCCGACCGCCCGCGAGGCGCTGCTGACCCGGTGGACGGACGCGACGCTCGCCCACCTGCGCTCGGCCGAGGCCGGCGGCGACCACCAGCTGGCCTGGGCGCGTGCCTTCGCGGCGACCGCGCGCACGCCGGAGCAGCTGGACCTCCTGGAGGCGCTGCTCGAAGGTCGCGAGACCATCGAGGGTCTCGCCGTCGACACCGAGCTGCGCTGGGCGTTTGTGCAGCGGCTCGCGGCCGTCGGACGCTTCGACGAGGCGGAGATCAGCGCCGAGTACGAGCGCGACAAGACCGCCGCCGGTGAGCGGCACGCGGCCACGGCCCGTGCGGCCCGCCCCTCGGCGGAGGCCAAGGCGGAGGCATGGGCCTCGGTCGTCGAGTCCGACAAGCTCCCGAACGCCGTGCAGGAAGCGGTGATCGCGGGCTTCGTCCAGACCGACCAGCGTGAGCTGCTCGCCCCGTACACGGGCAAGTACTTCGCGGTGGTCAAGGAGATCTGGGACACCCGCTCGCACGAGATCGCGCAGCAGGTCGCCACCGGTCTCTACCCGGGCATCCAGGTCGCCCAGGAGACCCTCGCCGAGACGGACGCGTGGCTGGCCTCGGCCGAGCCCAGCGCCGCCCTGCGCCGGCTCGTCTCGGAGTCCCGCTCGGGCGTCGAGCGGGCCCTGAAGGCGCAGGCGGCGGACGCACAGGCGACGACCGCGTAGTCCGTGGGCGTGCGGTCCGTGACCGCGTGGTCGGCGGACGCGTGGTCCGGGACCGCGTGATCCGCGGACAGCCGGTCCGGGAGCACAGGGG
>NZ_JBHWVI010000365.1:0-5335 GCF_042737005.1 Streptomyces sp. NPDC060027 | reverse complement strand
GCCTGAGATCTCAGGCGGGCCCCGACGGCGTTCATCTCCGCCGTTCAGCCCTGCCGACCGGTTCCGCTGTTCATCTCCGCCGGCCAACTCGCCTGTCCCGGTCTGCGACCGGCCCACGGCGGCATCACGGGTACCACCGCCCCGTGAACGGCCCGGTGCGGGGCCGCCCGACCCTTCCCCGTCCAGAGGCGGACTGGGGCGGGACGGGCCCACCGGTGTAGCTTGGTCGGTGAGCCAGACGTCGCTGCTGATGGCGGTCGGGCGGTCCCACCGCGGACCGGCCGAGGGAGAGAGGGCCTCCGACGGACTGCGCTGCGCGCACCGGGCACTCCTGTGCCCTGCCGGGGCACGTCCGTGCCCCGTCGGGCATGCGTACCCGCCCACCGCCGCGCAGAACAGCCCTACCCACCTCGCCCCGATTCCGAGGAGCAGCTCGTATGACGACTGTCGACAACCGACAGGACTTCAAGGTCGCCGACCTCTCCCTGGCCGCCTTCGGCCGCAAGGAGATCACCCTCGCCGAGCACGAGATGCCCGGCCTGATGTCGATCCGCCGGGAGTACGCCGAGGCGCAGCCCCTCGCGGGCGCCCGCGTCACCGGCTCCCTGCACATGACGGTGCAGACCGCCGTCCTCATCGAGACCCTGGTCGCCCTGGGCGCCGAGGTCCGCTGGGCCTCCTGCAACATCTTCTCCACCCAGGACCACGCCGCCGCCGCCATCGCGGTCGGCCCGAACGGCACGCCCGAGAACCCGCAGGGCGTCCCGGTCTTCGCCTGGAAGGGCGAGACCCTGGAGGAGTACTGGTGGTGCACGGAGCAGGCGCTGACCTGGCCGAACACCCCCACCGGCGGCCCGAACATGATCCTGGACGACGGCGGTGACGCCACCCTCCTCGTCCACAACGGCGTCCAGTACGAGAAGGACGGCAAGGTCCCCTCGGTCGACACCGCCGAGTCCGACGAGCACCGCGTCGTCCTCGAACTCCTGCACCGCACCATCACGGACGGCTCGCAGAAGTGGACCCAGCTCGCCTCGGAGATCCGCGGCGTGACCGAGGAGACCACGACCGGCGTCCACCGCCTGTACGAGATGTACCGCGACGGCACCCTGCTGTTCCCGGCGATCAACGTGAACGACGCCGTCACCAAGTCGAAGTTCGACAACAAGTACGGCTGCCGCCACTCCCTGATCGACGGCATCAACCGCGCCACCGACACCCTGATCGGCGGCAAGACCGCCGTCGTCTGCGGCTACGGCGACGTGGGCAAGGGCTGCGCGGAGTCCCTGCGCGGCCAGGGCGCCCGGGTGATCATCACCGAGATCGACCCGATCTGCGCCCTGCAGGCGGCGATGGACGGCTACCAGGTCACGACCCTCGACGAGGTCGTCGACAAGGCCGACATCTTCGTCACCACGACGGGCAACAAGGACATCATCATGGCCTCGGACATGGCCAAGATGAAGCACCAGGCGATCGTCGGGAACATCGGTCACTTCGACAACGAGATCGACATGGCCGGCCTCGCCAAGATCCCCGGCATCGTCAAGGACGAGGTCAAGCCGCAGGTCCACACCTGGAAGTTCTCCGACGGCAAGGTCATCATCGTGCTGTCCGAGGGCCGCCTGCTGAACCTGGGCAACGCGACGGGCCACCCGTCCTTCGTGATGTCCAACTCGTTCGCGGACCAGACCCTGGCCCAGATCGAGCTGTTCACCAAGCCCGAGGAGTACCCGACCGACGTCTACGTGCTGCCCAAGCACCTCGACGAGAAGGTCGCCCGTCTCCACCTCGACGCGCTCGGCGTGAAGCTCACGACGCTTCGCCCCGAGCAGGCCTCGTACATCGGTGTCGAGGTCGACGGCCCGTACAAGTCGGACCACTACCGCTACTGAGCACGCCCGCCGAGCAGCGGTACCACCGCTCGGCGTCCGGATGTCAGCAGGCCCTCGCCGTCCCGGCGGGGGCCTGTCCCCGATGAGGACCTGAACGCCCATGCCCCGCGGCCGCTATTCGCTCCATGATCCGCACGACCACACCCCCCTCGCAGAAGAACACTTCCACTGCGCGCCCGGCCCTTCCGGTTGGCGTTACGTCTCCCAACTCACCACCCCCTCCGGCACAGAGCCCGACAGCGCCTCCCGGCAGGGCACGGTCACCGGCTCCGTCGACCTCACCCTCGACGAACTCGGCCGCCCCATCCGCCTCGAACTGCACGCCGCCAACTGGCAGGTACGGGCCGCCGCCCTCGACGGCGTGACCTGGGTCCGCACCGACCCGACCGGCACCGAGGCCACGGAAGGCAATGTGCCCGCCCATGCCTTCACCGGCACGTCCCCCGCGTTTCTCGTCGCCACCGCCCGTCTCCTTCGCCTCACCCCCGCCGCCGACGCCCCGGCGACCCGCGTACGCCTCGTCGCCTTCACCGACCCGGTCCTCGCCCCGCGCACCCTCGACCAGTCCTGGGCCTTGATCGCAAGCGAAACACACGCCACTGACAACGGTCCGCTGACCGTGGACGAATACCGGGTCACGGCGCTGGACACCGGGGAGCAGCACGCCGTGCACATCGCGGGAGACGTGGTGCTCGCGGCCCCCGGCATCGAACTGGAGCACCTCGAATCACCTCCGTCGGTCTTCACCTGACGGCGGGTTCGCGCTGCTGGGCCGGTCTGGGATGCCGAGCCGGCGCCGCACGCGGCTACGCGGGCGGCGCGAAGCCGGTCGTCGGACGCTCAGCCTGGGCGCCCTGCTCGGCCGGACCGGCCGTGGGCGGGGAGGTCTGCGGGGCCGCGGGCTGTTGAGCGGTCACCGGATACCCGACGGGGCCCGGCCCGACCGGATACCCGGCGGGGCCCGGTGACCCGGCGTGGTCGCCGGGTCCCGGCCGGACGGGATAGCCGGCAGGGGCACCTGGTCGGCCGGGATGGCCGACGGGACTGCCCGGCTGGACGGGATACCCGGCTTGGGCGGGATACCGGGCTTGGGCGGGATACCCGGGGGCGGGATACCCGGGCTGGGTGGAGTAGCCACCGGGGCCCGGTGCCGCGAATGCGCCCGGCGCGCCGCCGAACGCCCGACGGGCCTCCCGGGTCTGCCGCTCCTGCACCACGGCCGCCAGATACGCCCCGGCCGGCACGCCCCGCGGCGCCGGAACTCCGGTACGAGCGGCGAGGTCCACGGCGAGCCGTTCCGCCATCGCCCCACCGACCTGCGGATCCAGCTGCTGCATCCGCGTCAGGTACTGGCGAATGGCCAGCCACAGCCCGTCCGGAACGGCGGACAGATCGAGCTCCGCGAACCGTCCCGCCAGCCAGGGCGGCGGCGGAGGAACGAACGGCATCCGTCCCACCGGTATCCGTTCCCGTACGACAAGGGTCCCCGCGAAGACGTCACCGAGCCGCCGCCCGCGCTCCGACACCAAGGAGGCGATGCAGGCGACGATTCCGAACGTCATCAGGATCTCGACCACACCCACGGCTCCGCGCACCAGCGCGTGCCGGAACCGGATCGGCCCGCCGTCGTCCCGCACCACCCGCAGCCCGCACGCCAGCTTTCCCAAGGACCGACCGTGGCTGAGCGTCTCGACGGCTATCGGCCCCCCGATCAGCACAAGAAGGAAGCTCGCGATCGACACGGCGATCTGCGCCGCCTCGTCCAACGCGGCGGTCGACGCGACCAGCCCGATGGTCACGACGATGTAGACCGTCACCGCCACGGCCAGATCGAGCGACACGGCCAGCGCCCGGCTCGGCAGTTTCGCGGGGCGCAACTCCAGCGCCACCGCCTCGCCCGTCACTAGCTCACTCACGCTCGCCGTCCTTCCCCTGACCTGCCCCGAGAACAGCCAGTCTGCCAAGCTGAGGGCGCATCGCGCCGCAGTAAGACAAGCTGACATCGAAGATGAGCAGCCGACGAGCAGCCGAGGAGCAGGCAAAACGATGGACCTCGACGTCTTCGTCTCCTCCCACCGAGCCGAGTGGGACAGACTCGACGCCCTGCTGCGCCGCCGACGCCGCCTCACCGGAACCGAGGCCGACGAACTCGTCACCCTGTACCAGCGAACCGCCACTCATCTCTCGCTGATCCAGTCCAGCGCGCCGGACCCCCAGCTCACCGGGCGCCTCAGCCAGCTCGTGGCCCGCGCGCGCAGTGCCGTGACAGGCACCCGCCGTGCCTCCTGGCACGACGTCACCCGCTTCCTGACGCACGGTTTCCCGGCAGCGGTCTACCGCTCACGGCACTGGTGGGTGCCCACGGCACTCCTGTCCACGGCGATAGCGGCCCTCCTCGGGTGGTGGATCGGTACCCACCCCGAAGTCCAGGCCTCCATCGCCGCCCCCAGCGAACTGCGTGACCTCACCCGGCCCGGTGGCGAGTACGAGACCTACTACTCCAGCCACCCCGCGGCCTCCTTCGCCGCCCAGGTGTGGACGAACAACGCCCAGGCCGCGGCGATGTGCCTGGTGCTGGGCGTCTTCCTGGGCCTCCCGGTCCTCTGGATCCTCTTCCAGAACATGCTCAACCTGGGCGTCGGCATCGGCCTGATGTCATCGGCCGGCCGCCTCGACACCTTCCTGGGGCTCGTCCTCCCGCACGGTCTGCTGGAACTGACCGCCGTCTTCGTCGCCGCGGGCACGGGACTGCGACTGGGCTGGACCGTGATCGACCCGGGTCCGCGATCCCGTCGGGCCGCCCTGGCGGAAGAGGGCCGCGCCGCGCTGGGTATGGCGATAGGCCTGGCCCTGATCCTCTTCGTCTCTGGTGCCATCGAAGGCTTCGTCACGCCGTCGGGTCTCCCCACATGGGCCCGAATCGGGATCGGAATCGCGGCTGAACTGGCCTTTCTTCTGTACGTCTATGTCCTTGGAGGTCGCGCGGCACGCTCCGGCGACACCGGTGACGTCGCGGCATGGGAGCGCAGCGCCACTCTCCCGACGGCCGCCTGATGTGCGTGCACCCTCGCTGACCTGCTAGTCTCCTCTTCGCCCCAGAAAACCCGTTGACACGGGTCGATCGGGGAGGTAGATTTGAACAGTTGCCTAGAACTGGACACGTCCGGCGGCAGCAGTTAGAGTCTGCTCGCTTCTCAAAGCAATCGACACGTCGATTCAGAAGAAGCCGCTCCTGATGATTCAGAAATGGTCGCCGGTCAATCCGGTCCACGGATTCTGATAAAGTCGGAGTCGCCGGAAAGGGAAACGCGAAAGCAGATTACCTGGAAAGCACCGAGGAAATCGGGCCCGAAAGGATCTGATAGAGTCGGACTCGCCGGAAAGGGAAACGCGGAAGCGGGAACCTGGAAAGCACCGAGGAAATCGGATACGGAAACGGT
>NZ_JBHWVI010000364.1:0-5340 GCF_042737005.1 Streptomyces sp. NPDC060027 | reverse complement strand
CCTCCGCATGGGAAACAGCTGCATCGTCGCAGCCCGGCGCCGGCCGGCCAACATGTTTTCTCGTCCGCCGGGGGAATGCCACCTCCCACCGTCGTTGAGCATCAACGCAGCGCGGCACGTGCCGGCCGCCGTGACTGACGACGGCAATCGGCTCACTGGGTGTTCAAATTCCCGGTGTGCTGTGATGCCTCCCGAAGTTGTGAACATCTGCTGTCCGTTCTCGTGAACGAAGCCACCAGGCCGCACGGCAGTCGCGTCGGGCAGGGCGGCGCAGACCGCGGCGCCGTCCAGAGTGTGCTGGGGGAAGCGCGGTGGACGGTCGCGGTGGCGGACCGGGAGCGCGGGAGACGAGGCGGGGGTCGATGCCGAGGCCCCTGGTCACGCAGGATCTCGGCGTGGCGGGCCCGATGCCGTGCAGGGCCCTGCCCGGCGGAGGGTGGGTGAGAGGTCAGTCGGCGATGTCGACGCCGAAGCCGCGGGCCAAGGCGGCCAGTTGGTGGTCGTACCCCTGGCCGACCGCGCGGACGCGCCAACCCGGGCCACGCCGATAGACCTCGGCGAGCAGCAGCGTGCGTTCGGTGGTCGCGGCGTCCAGGGTGGCCTGGGCCACGGCTCGCGCGCCGGTTCCCTGGACGACGGTGATCTCGATGGCTCCGGCATGGGCGAACGTCGCGGGTCCGTCGGTGGCAGCGGCGATGACGATTTTACGGACGGCGTCGGGAAGAGCGGTCAGGTCCGCTGTGACGGCTTGTTCACTGGGGCCGTCGGTGGTCAGGCGCACGGTCGCGTCGGGGCTTTCGGGTGCCCCGTAGAAGACGAAGTCCTCGTCGCAGGAGACCTGTTCGTCCTCGTCGAGAACGAAGGCGACCACGTCGATCTCGCAGCTGATCTGATGGCCCCAGCTTGCAGTGACCGTCCATGTTCCGGCGCCGTCGTGTGCGGCCGGCAGGTCGAAAACGCCACCGCGGGGAAGGATCTGGACATCGGCCGGGTCGGTCGTCTCCACCTCTCGGGCGGTGCCCGATGGTGACGTGAGCGTGGTGAGCCAGTCGGCGTCGTGGACCGGCAGGCCGCGTGCCGTGATGTGGGGCATGCGGCGGTCCCCGGCCCCGTCGGCCAGGAGGATCACGTCCGTGACGCCGGCGGAGAGGTTGACGGCGGCGGCTCCGCCCAGCTCCGCGATGCGGGTGCGCAGCGCCGACGCGTGGTCGTGGGGGCCGCCCAGCACCAGGATCCGGCGCCCGGACAGCGGTGCGGCAGTGGCTGGGCGGTCGGTGCGCCGCTGGGCGGGTACGGACGGTGCCGGCGGCGCCGGGTTCGCGTGGGCGGTACCGGGCTGCACGCCGGCGAGCAGGCCGAGAAAGGCCTCCTCGGTGATCACGGGCACGTCCGCACTGCGTGCAGCACGGAACTTGGCACTGTCGGAGTCGGTCTCGTCGGTGACCAGCACGCTGGTGTGACGGCTGACCGAGCCCATCACGTTCAGGCCTGCCGCGACGGAGCGCGCGACGAGTTCCTCCCGGGAGGCGCGCGTGTCACCGGTGAAGGCGACCTTCATGCCCTGCACCAGCGGGGCTCCGGGCGCGAGCCGACCGGGGTTACGGTGCGCGCAGGGGGTCTTCGGCACCCTGGGCGGATACCCCGACCCCTGCTTGGGCGGGCACGCCACCAAGGGCAGTGCAAGGCCCAGCTCCCCAGCCGCGGACAAGGAGCCGCGCAGGATGCCGGCGAGCACCCGGGCGTCGTCCAGGGCGTCGTGCGCCCGCTGCTGCGGCACTTTGTAGTGGGCGGCCAGCGAGGCCAGCTTCAGATCGTCGGTGGGCGGCGCGACCCGCCGGTTCAGCGCGAGCGTGCACATCCGCTGCGAGACGGGCAGCCACGAACGGGCCCGGGCGAACTCGCGCGCGAGGAACTCGTAGTCGAACTGGGCGTTGTGCGCCACCATCACCCGGCCGGCCAGCAGTGTCCCGATGTGCTCGGCGACCTCCTCGAACGCCGGCGCGCCGCGCAGTCGCTCCGTCGTGAGGCCGTGGATGTGCACCGGGCCGGGATCACAGCCCGGATCCAGCAGTGTGGAGAACTCCTCCACCAGTTTCCCCGCCGTGTCCAGTGTCAGCACCGCCACCGACAAGACCCGGTGCACGTACGGCCTCAGACCCGATGTTTCCACGTCCACGACTGCCCACCCGGTAGCTCCGGACACGGCGTTGAACACATCAGCGGAAACCGGCACCCCATTCATGCCGGTCAGCATCCCCTGTCCCGCCCCACCGCTCAAAATCCTGCGACCTCGGCCTCATCCGAGGAGCCTCAGTCGGTGGCGTTCGCACCGGGGCTCCCGACGCACGGAGCACAGAACATGCCACGGAACATGGCGGCCCGCGCGGCGCGATCCGGGCTGAGCCCGAGGAGTGGAGCGGGAGGATATTCACCGCTTGCGCCGTCTCCGGCGAGATCGGTTCTCCAGTTCGATGCGATGCGGTTCAGGCGCTCACTGCAAGATCTGAGCGGTCCGAGCCGACGAGAGCCAGCTGGGGAACTCCTGCAGCAGCCGGTCGTAGAGGAGATCGTCGCGTACGGTGCGCGGATCACGGCCGGCGTGGAAGAAGCCTGCGTTGTCGACGATGCGATGTCTGGGTACGGCCAGGTCGTCGAGACGGCGGAGAAAGGCGAACTCGTTGTCGTCGGGGTCGCCGAACCCGATGAACTGCCAGAACAGCGGTAGGCGCGCAGCTTTGCACAGGTAGCGTTCGGCGGCGGACTTGCTGGTGGGCCCGCCGTCGGTCTGGAAGATCACCAGGGCTGGGGCGTCACTGCCGGAAGCCAGGTAGTGGTCGATGACCTCGTCCATGGCCCAGTGGTAGTTCGTCCGTCCCATGTGGCCGAGGTTCTCGTGCAGCTTGTTGACGCGGCCACGATGCCCTCCGAGTCTGAGGTCGGTGGGCCCGTCGACGTCGGTGGAGAAGAACACCACCGGTACCGTGCCGTCGTCATCGAGGTGCGCGGACAAGGAGAGGACCTGCTCACCGAGATGCTGCATGGTGCCGTCCTTGTAGTAGGGCCGCATCGAGCCTGAGCGGTCCAGCACGAGATGCACGGCAGCACGCACCCCCTCGAGACCGTGCGCGCGCACGCTGGACCCGGCCGCCTTGTAGAGGCTCACCAGATCCGGGGCCTGTGCCTGCATCTTGGACAGGCTGATTGCCGGGGCCTCGTTCTGAACCCTGCCCATGGTCACCACTCCTGTGTCGCGCAACACCCTCATCATCTCGGTCGAGGCGGTACCACAAGGAAGAGTTCTCCACCCGGTCCCTGACCGGTGCGCCCCAGGTCAACGGCCCGACCGCCCGGAAGGGGTGGCCGTCGGTGCTGGCGGATGTCCACGTCGCCCTCCTGTCCGGTCCGGCACCCCCGGTGTGCGCTCGCAGGTGCTCTCGTCGCCGGCCCGGCCCATTTCGCGGTCATTCGGCTGCTGCCGTCAGGTGAGAGAAGGTCGATCCGGCTGGGTCCTTGCGGACGTGGAGGCGGTGGGTGATGCGGCGGCGCAGTTCGGGGACGTGGCTGATGAGCGATCCGGGTCCGGGATCACTCCCACGGACACCGAGTCGTCTCGTACCGCGCTGAGTCAGCCGCCGAACTCTCGTGCCTCATCGGCAGCCGGTCCCACGGCATCGATCTTCATGAGGCGGCTGGCGATGGCCCCTTCGTTTCGGCCGAACTCCTGTGCCAGTTGCGCCAGTAGCACTCCCTGGGCGCAGCGAGCGGCAAGGTCCTTTTCGTCCTGGTCGGTCCAGGGCGTGTACGCGTTGGGATGGGTCTTGCGTTTCTCCTCCACCGTGTAGGCCTTGGGCTGCTTCGGTGTTGTCTCGGTGGGCTGGGTGGGCACGAGGTCTGCAGGGTAGGGGGCGAGTTTGAGTCCATGGAGCTTCCAGCGGATGGAGTTCTCGCTTCGCCCGAGGTCAGAGGCTAATTGTTGGAGACTGCTGCCTGCGCGGTGGGCGTCCCGCAGATGCTGCTCGGCCTCGGTCGTCCACGCGGCCCCAGGGTGGGCGGCTTTTCTATTCACGCTGGCCGCAGTGGTGGCCGGGGGCTGGGAGCGGGGCGGTTCGGGGGCGGGGCAGGTACTTGCTGCGACGGTGATGAGGCGGCCGATGTCGCTGAGGTCGCGGGGGTCCAGTTCGCCGGTGAGCTCGCCGTGGATGATGCCGTCGGACGAGCAGACGAGGATGGTCAGTTCCATCCTGCCGTCTTGTGTCGGTTCGGCGGTCAGGCAGTAGCGGCGGTGCGGGTCGCCGAATTCCAGCTTCACGCCGGGCGCCGCGGGACGGGGGTGCGGCTGGGCCGGGAGGCTGGTGGGGGCAGGGGGAAGCTGGTAGGCGGGGGCCAGCAGCTCGTGTACGCGCCAGGACGCCGGCACGCTCTCACCGTTGTCGAGTCGGTAGGAGGTCTGGCCGGCCTCCACATCGCAGGCCGCGTAAAGGACGTAGAGCCTGTGGCCGGCGAACAGACAGGTCTGTCCCTGTGGCCCGAGCGGGACGGTCAGGGTGCCTGCACCAGGTACGGGATCGAGGACGACGGCGTCCGGGTCGCCGTGCCAGGAGCCGTCTTCGTCACGGAAGGCGTAGATGAGGGTCAACCGTGGATCCTTTCGCGGGGAGATCGATTCGCCGGGGCAAGGTGTGCCGTCCTCGCCCCGAAGCGGTCTGCGTCGTGCGCCTGAGCCTGTGCCTTCGCGGTCGGGACGCTCGCTTCTTCGGTGGCGAGGAGGCGGTCGAGGACTGCGTCGTGTTCCTGGCAGACGACGCGGCAACCTGTGCAGGGCTCGGCCCAACTCTGTCCTGCTGTGGGCGGGTGGCAGTGCACCGATGGGGACGGCTGAGGGTGTGCTTCGCGTCGTGTGGACGATGGTGGCGTCCATGGCCACGAGCTCGGCACCGTAGAGCTGGTGCACTGTGACGGCGATCTGGAGGCCTGCGGTGTCGAGGTCGCCGGCGTAGCGCACTGGGATCCCTTGGTCCACGGCGAGTTGGAAGAGGGCGTGGTCGACGGCGCGCAGCTGTCCGCTGGTGCAGGCCATGGGCAGGGTGCTGGCGCGGGCGAGGGCTTCTTCCAGGCTCGGGCTCAGGCAGCGGGTCGTGGTAGCCGATGGTCTTCAACTGCGCGGCAATGCCGGACAGCGTCGACATCGGCCCACGAGTGGGCAACTCCTCTAATGCGGCCAACAGCGCAAGATGGCGCTCGCACACTAGTGCCGCGGCAGGCAACGTTTGCCCGTCAAGGAGCGGCGCCCGGTGCGTGCTCTCGGTGTGCCGGCCGGAAGTCCTCGTACTGGATGTACTT
>NZ_JBHWVI010000363.1:0-5368 GCF_042737005.1 Streptomyces sp. NPDC060027 | reverse complement strand
GGGAGAAGCCGATGTCGGCCGGGGCGCTCCCGGGGCCACCCCGGCCGTCCTCCAGGAAGGAGAGCAGGCGCTCCGCCTGGGCACGCAGCGCCCCACCGCTCTTCGCCGACAGCACCCACGGCAGCGCCGAGTCGGCCGGAGCCCCGGCCGGCTCGGCGGCGGGCTCCTCGTCGAGGGCCGGGGCCTGTTCGATGATCGTGTGCGCGTTGGTGCCGCTGACGCCGAAGGAAGAGACGGCGGCGCGGCGGGGGTGGTCCGACTCGGGCCACCGGACGGCCTCGGTCAGGAGCTTGACGCCGCCCGCCGACCAGTCGACCTGAGCGGTCGGCTCGTCCACGTGCAGCGTCTGCGGCAGGACGCCGTTGCGGATGGCCATCACCATCTTGATCACACCGGCGACACCCGCGGCGGCCTGCGTGTGACCGATGTTGGACTTGATGGATCCCAGCCACAGCGGCCGGTCGCCCGAGTGCTCCTGACCGTACGTGGCGAGCAGTGCCTCCACCTCGATCGGGTCGCCGAGGGTGGTGGCCGTGCCGTGCGCCTCGACCGCGTCGACCTGGGAGGCGGTCAGGCGCGCGTTCTCCAGCGCCTGCCGGATCACACGCTCCTGCGACGGGCCGTTCGGGGCCGTGAGGCCGTTGGAGGCGCCGTCCTGGTTGACGGCGCTGCCGCGGATGACGGCGAGCACGTCGTGGCCGAGCCGGCGGGCGTCGGACAACCGCTCCAGCAGGAGCACGCCGACGCCTTCGGACATGCCCGTGCCGTCGGCGGTCGAGGAGAACGCGCGGCAGCGGCCGTCGGACGACAGGCCGCGCTGGGCACTGAACGCGATGAAGGTGTTCGGCGTGGCCATCACGGTCACGCCGCCGGCCAGGGCGAGCGAGCACTCGCCGCGGCGCAGCGCCTGGGCGGCCAGGTGGAGCGCCACCAGCGAGGACGAGCAGGCCGTGTCCACGGTGACCGCCGGGCCTTCGAGACCGAGGGCGTAGGAGATGCGGCCGGACACCACGGCTGCGGTGTTCGCGGTGACGAGGTGGGCCTCGATGTCGCTGTCGCCCGGCCGCTGAAGGTAGGCGTGGTCCTGGCCGTTGGTGCCGACGAACACGCCGGCCCGGGTGCCGCGTGCGGTGACGGGGTCGATGCCCGCGCGTTCGAGGGCCTCCCAGGACGTCTGTAGGAGCAGCCGCTGCTGCGGGTCCATGACCAGTGCCTCGCGGGGGGAGATCCCGAAGAACGCGGGGTCGAACTCGCCGGCGTCGTGGAGGAATCCGCCCTCGCGCACGTACGTGCGGCCCGTCCGCCCGGGCTCGGGGTCGTAGACCGTGTCCAGGTCCCAGCCGCGGTCGGCGGGGAACCCGGACACTCCGTCGCCGCCCGAGGCGACCAGTTGCCACAGGTCTTCGGGCGAGCCGACGCCGCCCGGGTAGCGGCAGGCCATCCCGACGATGGCGATGGGCTCGGTGTCCTTCGCCTCCAGCTCACTCAGCTGCCTGCGGGTCTGACGCAGGTCCACCGTCACGCGCTTGAGGTAATCCCTGAGCTTGTCGTCGTTCGACATGTTTTACGTCCTCGGTAGCAGTGCGTGAGATGAGTCAGAGGGACCCGAGCTCTTGGTCGATGAGGTCGAACATCTCGTCGTCGGTGGCGGCGTCGATCCGGTCCAGGTCGATGTCGCGGTCGGGGCCGGTGCCGGGGCCCGCGTCGGCGGTGTTCGCCGCGGCGTCCTGACGGGTGTCCGTCCACTTCCAGAGCAGCGCCTTGAGCCGGGCGGTGACCTTGTCCCGCACCGCGTCCTGTGGGTCGAGCACGGCGAGCTGCGCCTCCAGCCGGTCCAGTTCGGCGAGCACGGGCGGGACCTCGGCTGTGAGGTCGAGCACCAGGTCCTTGTGGAGGAGCCGGGCGATCGCGACGGGGTTGGGGTGGTCGAAGACAAGGGTGGGCTTGAGCCGGAGCCCGGTCGCGACCTTGAGCCGGTTGCGCAGTTCCACGGCGGTCAGGGAGTCGAAGCCGATGTCCTTGAAGGCCGTGGTGGGCTCGATGCGGGCAGCGCTGGCGTGGCCGAGGGCGGCTGCCGCCTGATGGCGCACCAGGTCCAGCAGGACCTTCTCCTGGTCGGCCTCCGGTATCCCGGCGAGGCGGCGGGCCAGGACGGGGGTCCGGGCGGCCGCGGTCTCGCCGGCCGCGGCGCCGGTGTCGCCGACGAGGCCGCGGAGGACGGCGGGCAGCATGCCGGCGCGGGCCATGGCGCGCAGTCCTGGAACGTCCAGCCGGGCCGGCACGATCACCGGCCGGTCCACGGTGAGGGCGGCGTCGAACAGGGCCAGCCCCTCCGCCGGGGTGAAGGGCACGACTCCGGCCCGCCCCATCCGGTTGCGGTCGGCGTCGGTGATCCGGTCGCCCATGCCGCCGTTGTCCGTCCACAGGCCCCATGCCAGCGAGGTGCCGGGCAGGCCCGCGGCCCGGCGCTGCCGCGCCAGCCCGTCCAGGAAGGCGTTCGCGGCGGCGTAGCTCGCCGCGCCGGCGCTGCCCAGGATTCCGGCCAGGGAGGAGAAGAGCACGAACGCGGAGAGGTCCAGGTCCCGGGTCAGCTCGTGCAGGTGCAGCGCCCCGTCGGCCTTCGGCCGCAGCACGGAGTCCAGGCGCTCCGCGGTCAGGGCGGTGACCACGCCGTCGTCCAGGGCCGCCGCCGCGTGCACCACGGCCACGAGCGGGTGCTCGGCCGGGACCGAGGCCAGCAGTTCCGCGAGGGCGTCCCGGTCCCCGATGTCACAGGCGGCCACGTCGACGTGCGCGCCCAGTTCGGAGAGGGCGGCTACGAGTTCGCCGATGCCTTCGGCCGCGGGGCCCCGCCGGCTGGTCAGCAGCAGCCTCCGTGCGCCGCGTTCGGCGACGAGGTGCCGCGCGAGCGACCGTCCGAGGCCACCGGTCGCGCCGGTGAGCAGCACGGTCCCCTCGGGGTCCCACGCGTGACCGGTGGGCTCCTCGGGCGGGGTGATCCGGGCGAGGCGCGGCACGTACAGCTTCCCGTCGCGCACCGCGGCCTGCGGTTCGTCCAGAGCGGCGAGGGCCGCGGCCAGCGCCGGGTCGAGGCCGCCGTTCGTGACCGTGCCGCCGTTCGTGACCGAGTCGTCCGCGTCGACGAGCAGGAGTCGGTCCGGGTGCTCGGTCTGGGCCGACTTCACCAGACCGGAGACCGCGACGTGCGCGAGGTCCGGAGCTGTGCCGTCCGGCTCGACGGCTCCGCGCGTCATCACGACGAGCCGTGCGTCGGAGAACCGCTCGTCGGCGACCCACTCCTGGACGGCCGACAGCACATCGGCCAGCAGCCCGCGCGTCGCGGCGGCGGCATCGCCCTCGCTCGGGGCGCAGGGCAGGAGGACGTGGGCAGGCGTGGCCGCGCCGCCGTCGACCGCCTTGCGGAGCCCGTCGATGTCGGAGTGGGAACCCTCGTCGCCCAGGACCGCCCACGCGGCTTCGGGAGCGGTGGCGGGTGCGGGGGCGAAAGCCGCGGTGTGCTCGACCCAGTCGACCTCGAACATCCGGTCCTGGTGCGCCGCGCGCGAGGCCAGCACCTGCTGCGGGGACATCGACCGGGTCCGGACGGACGCGACCGAGGCGACGGGAGAGCCGTCGGCGTCGGACAGTTCGATCGCCACCGCGTCGGCGGCGGCGGGCCGGATGCGTATGCGTACGGCCCCGGGCCCCGGAGCGTGCACGGAGATGCCGCTCCAGGCGTGGGGCATGAGCACCTTGCCGGGGTCTTCGGCGCGGCTCGACGCCAGCATGTCGAGGGCGGCGTCCAGCAGTACGGGGTGCAGGGCGTAGCGGTCCGCCCGGTCCCGCTCCGCGACAGTCAGTGCGGCCTCGGCGTACAGCTCGTCCCCGGCGCGCCAGGCGGCGCGCAGACCCGGACGGCCCTCGACGTCGACGGGTTCGGCACCCGTCGGCGGCCACATCGTCATGTCGAACTCCGGCGCCGGAGCGTTCCGGGTGAGCTCTCCGGTGACGTGGCAGAACCAGGGCTCGCCGGTGCCGTCGGCAGCGGGCCGGCTGAAGACGCGCACGGAGCGCCGGTCGGGATCGTCGCCCGCACCGACCTGCACCTGGACACGTACGGCGCCCTGTTCGGCCAGGACCAGCGGGGCGTCCACGTCCAGCTGTTCCAGGTGCGGGAACCCGGTCTGGCGTCCCGCGGACAGGGCGAGCTCCACGAACGCGGCGACCGGGAGCACCGGCACGCCGCCGACCGTGTGTTCCGCGGTCCAGGACAGGTCGGCCGGGGACAGCCGACCGGTGAACAGCACGTCCCGCGTACCGGCGGTCTCAACCACCGCGCCGAGCAGGGCGTGGCCGGAGGAGTCCAGGCCCGCCGAGGAGACGTCGAGCGCGGCCGTGCCTTCGAGCCAGTAGCGCTCGCGCTGGAAGGCGTAGGTGGGCAGGTCGACGTGCCGGGCGCCGGGGAAGAGCGCCTGCCAGTCCGGGGAGACACCGTGCGCGTGCACCTGTCCGAGGGCGAGGGTGAGCGCCTGGGGTTCGGGACGGTCGGTACGCAGGGCGGGAACAGTGACGATGTCCGCGTCGTCGAGGCAGCCCTGGGCGAGGGCGCTCAGCACGCCGCCGGGGCCGATCTCCACGAACGTGCTCACACCCAGATCGCCGAGGGTGTCGATGCCGTCGGCGAAGCGGACCGCCTCGCGCACGTGCCGCACCCAGTACTCCGGGGTGTACGCCTCGGCCAGGCGACCGGTGAGGTTCGAGACCACCGGGATCCGCGGCTCACCGTAGGACAGCCCGCGAACGACCTCCGCGAACTCCTCCAGCATCGGATCCATCAACGGCGAATGGAACGCGTGACTGACCTTCAGACGGGACGTCCTACGACCCTGACCGGCGAAGACCTCACCGATGGCGACGACCGCGTCCTCCGCACCGGAAACCACGACCGACCGAGGCCCGTTGACCGCCGCGATCCCGACCTCGTCGGTCAGGTAAGGCAGTACCTCGTCCTCGGTCGCCTGGACAGCGACCATCGCCCCGCCCGCGGGCAGGGCCTGCATCAAAGCTGCCCGCGCCGACACCAACCTCGCCGCATCCCCGAGCGACAACACACCCGCCACATGCGCGGCCGCGATCTCACCCACCGAATGACCAGCCACATAGTCCGGGTGAATGCCCCACGACTCGAGAAGCCGGAACAGCGCCACCTCGACAGCGAACAACGCCGGCTGCGTGCAACCCGTCTGATTCAACTCCTCCGCGTCGACATCGACCGGCGCATCCAGAAGCGCGCACACCTCGTCGTACACCGCAGCGAACACCGGATACGCCGCATACAGCTCACGCCCCATCCCCAACCGCTGCGAAC
>NZ_JBHWVI010000362.1:0-5411 GCF_042737005.1 Streptomyces sp. NPDC060027 | reverse complement strand
AGTACATCCAGTACGAGGACTTCCGGCCGGCACACCGAGAGCACGCACCGGGCGCCGCTCCTTGACGGGCAAACGTTGCCTGCCGCGGCACTAGGTCCGGTGCGACCGGGTTGTTGGTTAGGGTGACAGGCAGAGGCTGATCCCGGTGCCCTTGACCGGGGCGATGCCGGACTGTCGAGTGCGGATCCGCACTGGCCGGCGGCTCCCGCGGAGTCGTACGGGCCAGGAGCGGTTCTTCGCGGGCGGTCATGGCTGCTGGGGAGTGGGTCGGACACGACGAGGGGGGCTCGCGTTGGATCGCCTGGCCGGAGCGGACCTGGAAGACGGCCAAGACCAGTCGACCGGACACGGTGGGCGGGTGACCGGGCGGCCGGCGCCCAGGCCGCTGTCCCCGTCGCCGCGCGTGTGGCTCGGGCTGATCGCGGTCCTCGCCGCCCTGGTGGTCCTCGTGCTCGGGGTCCTGTACGCCGGCCACAGCGAGCCCGGCACCGTGGACAGGTGGTTCGTCCGGCCGACGGCGGACACTGTGCGACCGCCGTGGCGGCGCGTCGCTCTGGCCGTGGATTTCTTGGGTGAGCCCGCCGGAGCCGCGATGCTGGTCCTGGGCACCGTGGCGGGCTGCCTGCTGCTTCGGTCTCCTCGCGCGGCCGTGTTCGTCGTTGTCGGGGTCGGCACCACCGTGGGGACGACGACGCTGCTCAAGTCCCTGGTGGGACGCACCATCCACGGCGACAACCTGTCCTACCCGAGCGGGCACACCGCCTTCGCCACCGCTCTCGCCCTCATGGTGGCCCTGCTCGCGACCGGCCGGCTCGGCATCGACGGGACGGCCGGCGCGTCACTCGTGATCGCCGCGGCGCTGGTTGCCGGAGCCGCGATGGGCTGGGCACAGGTCGCCCTGGGCGCGCACTACCCGACCGACATCCTCGGCGGCTGGTGCACCGCACTGGCGGTGATACCGGCGACCGCGTGGCTGGTCGACCGGACGGCCGACCGGCTGGTCGACCGCGCGGCCGACGCCGGTCGGCCGGGGCGTCCCTGACATCACGTCACGTCACGCCAAGCGGCGGAACACGGGCTTGACCGGCCGCCCGCCCAGCCAGGGGGTGGGGTCACCGGCGTCCAGTGCCTTCCGGTACACCGCACACGCCTGGGCCACCACCTCGACGGTACGGTCGATGTCCGCGTCGTCGAGCGCGCTGCTCACCACGAACGACGGGGCCAGCACCCCGCCCGCGAGGAGTCGGCGCAGGAACAGGGTCCGGTACTGCTGCGACGGCTGCCCGTGCTCGTCGAGGGTGGCGAAGACCAGGTTGCTGGCCCGGCCCCGGACAACGATGTGGTCGCCGACGCCCATGCCGGCCGCGGCGTCGCGCACACCGGTGGCCAACCGCTCGCCGAGGGCGGCCAGTCGCGCGGTGATGCCCTCCTCGACGTAGGTGGTCTGCACGGCCATCGCGGCTGCCAGGGAGTGCGTCTCCGCACCGTGCGTGGTGGACAGCAGGAACACCCGGTCGTCGGAGTGACGCAGCCCGCCCCGCTCCATCAGTTCGCGGCGCCCGGCCAGCGCGGCGACGGCGAACCCGTTGCCCAGCGCCTTGCCGAACGTGGAGAGGTCGGG
Source organism: Streptomyces sp. NPDC060027 (assembly GCF_042737005.1). Taxonomy (NCBI): domain Bacteria; kingdom Bacillati; phylum Actinomycetota; class Actinomycetes; order Kitasatosporales; family Streptomycetaceae; genus Streptomyces; species Streptomyces sp. NPDC060027. Next base: position 3,790 of record NZ_JBHWVI010000362.1, on the reverse strand, counting down.
CACGACGCCGTACAGACCCTGGGCACCCGCCTCGGACCAGCGGAAGCCGGTGATCATCTCATCGAAGATCAGGACGCAGCCGTGCCGGTCGGCCAGCTCGCGCAGGCCGGCGAGGTACCCGGGTGTGGGGTCTTCCCTGCTCGAACGAGGATGAGAGCTCGGGGAAGGCTCGGTGTGGCCGACGGGTTCGAGAATCAGGCAGGCGACCTCGTCCTGGTACCGGGTCAGCAACTCCTCCGTGGCGGCCAGGTCCCCGTAAGGAAACGACACGGTGAGCTCGGTGGTCGCCGCCGGAATGCCGGCGGACATCGGCGTGGTGCCGATGAACCAGTCGTCGACGGAGAAGAACGGATGGTCGCCGCAGATGGCCACCCGCGGGCGCCCGGTGACGGCGCGGGCGAGGCGCACCGCGGCGGTGGTGACGTCGGAGCCGTTCTTCGCGAACTTCACCATCTCGGCGGTCGGCACCGTGGCCAGGAAGCGCTCCGCGGCCTCGACCTCCACGATGGACGGCCGGACGAAGTTGCTGCCGCGGTCGAGTTCCCGCCGCACCGCCTCGATCACCCGTGGGTGGGCGTGGCCGAGGCTGACCGACCGCAGTCCGGACCCGTACTCGATGTAGCGGTTGCCGTCGATGTCCCACACGTGGGCACCGCGGCCGTGGCTGATGACCGGGGCCAGGTCCTCGGGGTACTGGTCGTCGCCCTTGGCGTAGGTGTGCGCGCCCCCCGGGACCATGGCGTGCAGCCGCTCGTTCGCCATCCGCGACCGGGGCAGGCGGAACTCTTCGGTGTCCACGGTGACTTCACCTTTCCATTTGCTTCAGGGCCTCGGCGAGTCTCGGCGCCTCCTGGTCCCGCTGGGACATCGATGTGACCGGCAGCGGCCAGGGGATGGCGAGTTCCGGGTCGTCGAAGGCGATCGTCACATCCTCGGCCGGATCGTGCGGGCGGTCGATCCGGTACGAGATGTCGGCGGTCTCGGTCAGCGCCTGGAAGCCGTGCGCGCACCCCGCCGGGATGTACAGGGTCACCTGCGTCTCGCCGGACAGCTCGAAGAAGGCCCGTTCGCGGTAGGTCGGCGAGTCGGGCCGCAGGTCCACGACGACGTCGAAGATCCTCCCGTACGAGCACCGCACCAGCTTGGCCTCGCCCGCGCCGGAGCGAAGGTGCAGGCCGCGCAGCACGCCCCGGACCGAGCGGGACACGCTGTCCTGGACGAAGGTGTCCGGGTCGAGGCCCACCGAGCGGACCAGGTCGGCGTCGAAGGTGCGGCAGAAGAAGCCGCGCTCGTCGGCGTAGGGCGTCGGCTCGAACAGGTACGCGCCGGTGATCGCCGGGACTTCGGTCGCCTTCATGGAGCCTCCCGCAGGGCGTGGGCGTGGTCGGCCGCCGGGAACAGAGCCGAGGTCAAAGCGGCGAACTGGTGCTCGAGTTGCCGGACCGCGACCAGGTTGCGCTCGGCGAGGATCCGCCGCAGCTCCGCCGAACGCTTCTCCATCGTCCGGAACTGCTCGAGCAGCCGGTCGGCGTCGACCTCGCGAGCCGGGTGGCAGTACGCGTCCAGCCCCATCCGAGCCATGAGCGCGTCGCTCTTCGCCGCATAGCTCAGTGCGAGCGTCGGCGTGCCGACCTTCAGCGCGCAGATCAGGTTGTGGTACCGGGTAGCCACCACGGTGTCGGCGGCCGCCGTCTCCTTCATCAGGTCGGCCAGCGAGGACGCCTCGGCGGCGGTGACCAGCGGTGAGTCCACCGCGTCGAGGATCGCGGCGACCACCGGCGCATCGCACGCGTCGCCGGTGAGCAGCCGGACCTGTCTGCCGTCCTCGACCAGCGCGCGGACGAACCGGGTCGTCCCGTCGAGATAGCGCCGGTGGATCTCCTCCGCCCGGGCGCGGTCGTCGTTGCCGCCGTGGAAGGCCATGACGCCGACGCAGACCGGGCCCGGCGGGCCCGGTGTCTCGCTCGCCGGCAGCGTCGGCGTCGGCAGGGCGAAGGCGAGGTCCGGGTAGACCTCGTCGCTGGCGGTGTCCACGCCCATCGCCCGCATCGCGTCGCGGGACAGGGCGTCCCGGTACGACCGGTAGGTGGCCAGCCGCGCCGACCGGCGCACCAGGGTCCGGGTCGGCCGGTTGCCGATCGCGGCGGCGCCTACGCTGACCAGCGCGACCCGGGTGCCGAACAGCCGGCCGGATGCGCAGAGCAGGAACAGCGAGTACGGGAAGCCCCACGGCCGCAGCGGCAGCGTGGCCTCCAGGACGCCCATGCCCGGCACGATCACCACGTCGTGCCGGCGCACCCAGGCGGCGGTGCGGACGGCGTCGACGAGCTTGCCCAGGCCCTTGGCCGCGATCGCGCCCGCACGCGACGCGGTCCGGTACTCCCCGCGGTACCAGTGCAGCCGCGTCGCGGGGATGCCGTACCGGGTCGCAACGACCTCGGGTCCGCCGCACAGCGCGTCCACGACCGCCTCCGGGTGCTCGGCGCGAAGGTACCCGAGTACGGCCTCGAGCGACCCGTCATTGCCGAGGTTGCCGGAGCCGAGCAGACCGAACACCCCGACCCGCACCGGGGTTTCGTCCGCCGACGTCATGCCCGCCTCCCCTCACGGCCGGCGACGAGGGCGTCGACGGAGACGGTGAGCAGGGCCGGGTCGACCGGGGCGCGGTCCTCGACCCGCTCGCCCGCGCCCGGCCGGACCCGGCTGGTCATCCAGGCGACCAGGTGGCGGTAGCAGGCACGCCGGTCGTCCGGGGACAACGGCGCCCGCCGGATCGCCGAGGCGAAGCCCCAGACGTACTCGGCGAGCAGCCGCGGCGTCGGGTGCAGCAAGCCTGCCCGGCGCGGGTCCAGATTGACGCACCGGGAGCGCTTGCCGGGGTTCGCGCGCTCGGCGCGGGTGGGGTGGTCGCGGCGGAAGTACAACAGCTCCGGCACCTGGTGGAAGGGCCCGTGCAGGGTGATCTCGGCGACGAACGTGCGGTCCGCGTGGTGGTAGCTGTCGTGCGGCTTCACCCGGCGCAGCACGTCGGCCCGCATCACCCCGTAGAAGTCGTCGCCACCGGGCTCGAACAGCAGACTGCGGAAGCGCTCCGGCGGGTGCGGCGAGTCGGTGGCGAGCCCGTATTCGTACGGGACCTTCACCTGGCCGTCGCCGTCGATGACCGCCTGGCCGCTGTGCGCGAGGATCACGTCCGGCCGCTCGTCCAGCGCCTGAACGCAGCGTTGCAGCAGGTCCCGGGCGTACAGGTCGTCGTGCGAGGCCCACTTGAACAGCTCGCCGCGGCACTCGGTGAACACGTGGTTGTGGTTCGGCGCGGCGCCGATGTTGCGGGGCAGCCGGAGGTACCGGATGCGCGAGTCCTTCGCGGCGTACCGCTGGCAGATGTCCTGGGTCCCGTCGGTCGAGGCGTTGTCGGAGATGACCAGCTCGAAGTCCTCGTAGGTCTGGCCGAGCAGGGCGTCGAGCGCCTCGGCGAGGTACTCCTCGCCGTTGTACACGGGCAGGCCGATGCTCAGCCTGGGTTGCGCAGTCATGAAGTCCTCGCTTCGGGAAGGGGATTGCGGTGGCGCTCGCGCAGGGCGGACCGCAGTTGCAGCCACCACACGGCCGAGCTGCAGACGGTCGCGGCGGCGACGCCCCAGGCCGAGCCGACCGTGCCGGCCACGGCCGCCCCGCCGAGCCCGCCGCCGACATAGCAGGAGGAGGCGAACAGCTGGCTGCGCAGGCTGCGCCGGGCCGCGCCGAGTGCGCGCAGCCCGGCCGCCGCGCCGGTGCCGAGGCCGGCGCC
>NZ_JBHWVI010000361.1:0-5416 GCF_042737005.1 Streptomyces sp. NPDC060027 | reverse complement strand
ACCGCCCCGGGCGGCGGGGGGTCGCCCGTGCACGTGGCTGGGGGGCGCGGGGGGGGGCTGTGCGGGCCCCCCGGCCGCGCCCGGGGCATGGGGCGGGGCCGCCTTCGCGGCCCCGGGTCAGACCGCTTCCGCGGTCTCGGGCAGGTCGACGGCCAGCTGGTCGGTGAGGTCGATGACCTCGGCGAGGTCCCCGAAATCACGGACGGCGGTGTCGACGGTCTTTCGGATACGAGTGTTGACGCGCTCCGAGCGCACCTTCTTGCCGATCCTCAGCGCTTCCCTGGCCAGGACCGCGCTCCGCTCGGGCTCACGCTGCAACAGGTGCACGGTGGCCATGCCGATGAGGTTGAGTGCGTACGAACGCTGGTGCTCGGGGTCCTTGCCGAAACGGTCGACGGCCTCCTGCATCAGGGGCTCGGCCATGGAGGCGTACGTGGGGCTGCGGCCGGCGACATAGGCGAGGTCACGGTAGGAGTGCGAGTTCTCGCCGTACAGCTCGGCCTTGGAGAAGAAGCGGATCCAGTCAGGGTCCGGGTCGTCCCACTCGTGCACGTCGGCGAAGGTGTCCTCGGCCATCCGGACGGCCCGCTTGCACTTTCCGGGCTGGCCCATGTTGGCGTAGGCGCGGGCCTCCATCGCATACAGCATCGACTGGGTGCGCGGGCTCGCGCAGTCACGGCTGCCGTACTGCGCGAGATGGATCAGTTCCAACGCGTCGTCGGGCCGCCCGAGATGAATCATCTGGCGGCTCATGCTGGACAGGATGTACGAGCCGAGCGGCTTGTCGCCGGCCTCCTTCGAGGCGTGCAGGGCGAGCACGAAGTACTTCTGCGCGGTGGGCTGGAGGCCCACGTCATAGCTCATCCAGCCTGCCAGCTCGGCCAGTTCGGCGGCGACCTTGAACAGGAGCTTGCTGGTGGCGGCGGGCTGCGGCTCCTGGAGCAGGTCCGTCACCTCGTGCAGCTGGCCGACGACCGCCTTGCGGCGCAGTCCGCCGCCGCACTGGGCGTCCCACTGACGGAACATCGCGGTGGTGGACTCCAGGAGGTCCAGCTCCGGCCTGGAGAGCCGGCCGCCGCGGCGCGCCGAGGCCGGGGATTCGGGCTCCTCCTGTGGCGCCAGGGGCGCGGGGACGAGCCAGCGTTGCATGGGCTCGACGAGGGCGGGACCCGCGGCGAGGGCCAGCGAGCTGCCGAGGAAGCCGCGCCGCGCCAGCATCAGGTCGCTGCGCGAGTATTCACTGATCAGCGCGACGGTCTGGGGGCCCGTCCACGGCAGGTCGATACCCGACACGGAGGGTGCCTGGTGAGCGGCGCGCAGACCGAGGTCCTCCACGGCGACGACACAGCCGAACCGCTCGGAGAACAGCTCGGACAGGATCCGCGGGATCGGCTCGCGCGGGTTCTCGCCGTCCAGCCAGCGGCGCACCCGCGAGGTGTCCGTGGAAATGTGGTTGGCCCCCAACTGGCGGGCCCGGCGGTTCACTTGGCGCGCGAGTTCACCCTTCGACCAGCCGCTGCGCACGAACCACGAGCCGAGCAGCTCGTTGGGGCGCTTGTCAGCGTTCGTCCCGCCTCCGCCGTTGCCGCCCACTGGAACGCCCCCACTCTCTGAGACCACTTGCCGCCGCTCTGCGCCAAGCCCTATCAGAATGCCGGTAAATACGGCCGCGCGTCCGGCAGTTCCCACCCTTCGAACGGTAAGCCGACTTGCCCTTGGCATACCCACGAGTACATACATCCCCAGGACTCGTGCACTCAAAGTAATCCTACGATCACGCGTCCAGCCATGGCGATCCAGGAAACGCCACCATTCGCCACCCCTTCGAATGAACTCCGGTCGCCCTGCTCGCGATTGACTTGACACAGGAGGGCCGGTGATGGGCGGAACGGTGTACGCCGGGGCGCACGGAGCCGAGCGCACCACCCGTTGCACCACAAGGCGCCGCCTGGATCGCGCGAAACCGGGCAGTCAGGAACAGAGGGTGACGATCCGGTTTCGTCACGTAACCACCGGCGCATCGGACCCGTTGGAGGGGGCATGGGCTTCACGATCGGCAGCAGTCGGGCGATGCGCGACATCCGGACCGGCACTCGTCGCCGCGGCCGCTCGTCGGAGAGCACAGCCGTCGCGGAATTCACCGGACTCTGGGGATGGGACGTGGTCCCGGGCGCCAGAGCCGCCGCCGGGGTGTGCTCGTGCGGCAGGGGCGACTGCGCGGCACCGGGTGCGCACCCCCTGGGCTTCGCCCCGACGATCCCGGCCGGCGCGACGCTGAACGAGGCGACCGGCATCTGGTCCGAGTTCCCCGGCGCCGCGGTGATGCTGCCGGTCGGCCGGGCGTTCGACGTGATCGAGGTCGCCGAGCCCGCCGGGCGCCGCGCGCTGGTCCGCCTGGAGCGCATGGGCCTCCCCCTCGGTCCGGTCACGGCCACCGCCGACGGCCGCGCCCACTTCTTCGTCTCCCCCGGGTCCGCCGCCGAACTTCCCGAGCTGCTCTACCGGATGGGCTGGGACGACCCGTCCCTCGACCTGCACGGCCTGGGTCCCGGGTCGTTCATCACCGCCCCGCCCTCCGACCGCGCGGGACTCGGCCCGGTCCGATGGCTGCGCTCCCCGGCCCTCGACTCCGCGACGAAGCCGCCGCCGGCCCGGCTGCTGCTGGGCACGCTCGCCTACGTGGCCCACCGTTCACGGGCCTGAACCGCGCCGCACCGGTCCGTCCGTCCATCCGTCACCCCGCCCATCGCCTCACGGGGCCGACGGCGTCGACGCCGCCAACGCCACGAACGCCGCATGAAGAAGCGCCCGTCCCCGACTGTGTCGTGGGGACGGGCGCTTCTTCGGGCACCTACGCGTTCACGCGGGTGGTCAGTCTCCGATAAGGGCGTCAACGAACGCCTCCGGCTCGAACGGCGCCAGGTCGTCCGCGCCCTCGCCGAGCCCCACCAGCTTGACCGGGACGCCCAGCTCGCGCTGCACCGCGATGACGATGCCGCCCTTCGCGGTGCCGTCGAGCTTGGTCAGCACGATGCCGGTGATCTCCACGACCTCCGCGAACACGCGCGCCTGGACCAGACCGTTCTGGCCGGTGGTCGCGTCGAGGACGAGCAGCACCTCGTCGAGCGGCGCGTGCTTCTCGACGACGCGCTTGACCTTGCCGAGCTCGTCCATGAGGCCGGTCTTGGTGTGGAGCCGGCCGGCGGTGTCGATGAGGACGACGTCCGCGCCCTCCTCGATGCCCTCCTTGACCGCGTCGAACGCGATCGAGGCGGGGTCGCCGCCCTCGGGGCCACGGACGGTACGGGCACCCACGCGCTCGCCCCAGGTCTGGAGCTGGTCGGCGGCGGCGGCGCGGAAGGTGTCGGCCGCGCCCAGCACGACGTTCTTGCCGTCGGCGACGAGCACGCGCGCGAGCTTGCCGGTGGTGGTGGTCTTGCCGGTGCCGTTGACGCCGACGACCATCACGATGCCCGGGGTGTCGAGGTTCGAGTCGGTCTTGACCTCGCGGTCGAACTCCGGGACGAGCAGCACGAGCAGCTCTTCGCGCAGCAGACCGCGCAGCTCGTCCGGCGTCCGTGTGCCGAGCACCTTCACGCGCTCGCGCAGCCGCTCGACCAGCTCCTGGGTGGGCTGCACGCCGACGTCGGCGACGAGCAGCGTGTCCTCGATCTCCTCCCAGGTGTCGTCGTCGAGGTGCTCGCGCGAGAGCAGCGTGAGCAGCCCCTTGCCGAGCGCGTTCTGCGAGCGGGAGAGCCGGGTGCGCAGGCGCACCAGGCGGCCCGCGGTCGGTTCCGGGATCTCGATCGCGGGGGCGGCCGGCTCCTCGACGACGACCGGCGTGGCGGCCGAGCGGTCGGGAAGATCCACCTCCTCGATCGTGCGGCGTGGTTCGTCGCGCGGCGTCTCGGCCTCGTCGCCGACGTGCGGTTCGGCCGGAGGGGCGGTGATGTCGGGGGCGGCCGGGGGCGGCGGGGGCAGCTGCTTCCGCTTGCGACTGCCGACGACGAGCCCACCGAGCGCGCCGATCACCACCACGGCGATGACTACAGCAAGGATGATGGTTTCCATAACCCGTCCAGTATGCGTGACCTCGCGTCCGGCCCGCCGTTGGCCGGGCGGGGGCCGCGTGCCCCGCGGGCCGGTCCGGTCCGCCGCCCGGCCACGCGTCCGCGGGAAGCTTCGCGGGCGCAGTCACCACGCTCCCCGGTGCCGCTCGAGCACAAGGGGTGCGTGGCGGTGCGCGCAGCGTACGCGGGGCGCACAGGCCCATACCGTCGGCCGTGACGCGCTCTCGCCGCCACATGGTGCCGCCCGGGCCCGCCGTGGCACCCATGGCACGGCCCGCGAAAGGTTCCGCGACTCTGGATGTCTGACGCACCGTCAGCTACCGTCCCCCTCCACACACGAAGGGGGGCTCCCCATGCCCGTAACGGTCGTGCGCTTCAACCTCGTCGAACCCGACGCCACCCCCGCCTCGCTGAGCGCCCGCTACAAGGCGGCCGTCGAGATGGCCACGTACGCCGACGACCGCGGGATCACCACCGTGCAGACCGAGGAGCACCACGGCGTCGCCAACAACTGGCTGCCCTCGCCGTTCGCGTTCGCGGGCGCGGTCTTCGGGGCGACCCGGCATATCGCGGTCACCGTCTCGGCGGTCATCGGCCCGCTGCACGACCCGCTGCGTCTCGCCGAGGACATCGCCGTACTCGATCTGCTCAGCGGCGGACGACTGGTGACCGTGGCCGGCATCGGCTACCGGCCCGAGGAGTACGCGCTGTTCGACGTGGACTGGAAGCGGCGCGGCAAACTTCAGGACGAGCTCCTGGAGACGGTGCTGAAGGCGTGGACCGGCGAGGAGTTCACGTATCGGGGCCGCACGGTACGGGTCACCCCGCGTCCGTTCTCGGATCCGCACCCCCTGCTGCTGGTGGGCGGCTCCTCCCGGGCCGCGGCCAGGCGCGCCGCCCGGCTCGGGCTGCCGTTCTTCCCGAGCGCGCACCTGCCCGAGCTGGAGGCCTACTACAAGGAGCGGCTCATCGAGTACGGCACCGAGGGCTGGACGATGATGCCCGGCGCCGAGACGCCGTTGCTGCACATCGCGGAGGACCCGGACCGGGCCTGGGCCGCGTACGGTTCCCACTTCCTGCACGAGGCGCGGACGTACGCGTCCTGGCAGTCGGGGGAGATCCGCTCGGCGGTGAAGTCGGCGGCCACGACCGTCGAGGAGCTGCGCGCCGAGGGCGTCTACCGCATCCTCACGCCCGACCAGTGCGTGGCGCAGGGCCTCGACAACCTCGTCCTGCATCCGCTGTCCGGCGGGATGCCCGTCGACGAGGGCTGGCGCAGTCTGCAGCTGTTCTGCGAAAGCGTGCTGCCCCGGCTCGACCGACCTCACGGTCCGAGCCGGGGCAGC
>NZ_JBHWVI010000360.1:0-5453 GCF_042737005.1 Streptomyces sp. NPDC060027 | reverse complement strand
GGAATCGGCGGGCGCCCCCTTCGGCCGGTCCAGCCCTTCGGCCGGTCCAGCCCATCGGCCGGTCCAGCCCATCGCGTTGTCAGTGGGGCGTGCCAGTCTTGATCCATGCAGAGCGACGAGTCCCTCGCCATCAAGGCCGAGACGGAGAACGGGCAGAAGCACGCGCGGATTTCGGCCGGGCGGCTGCGGGATCTGGTGCACCGGATCGGCGGTGACGGCGACCGCTACGTGGTCGTGAAACGGATACCGGACCGCCCGGACGTCTTCGTCCAGGTGTGGCACGAGCAGGGCGGCACGTACCAGCTGGAGCACCGCGAGAGCCGCGACCGCTTCTTCGGCACGGTGCTGGGCGACCGGGACCGGGTCGCGGACGCGATGGCGGGATGGGCCCGCGAGGAAGACGGCTGGGACGCGGGCATCACATGGGAGCCGCTCGGCCACGACGCCCCGCAGGAGATCCCGGAACTCCCCGAGGACGTGCGGGAGGAGGTCGAGGCCCGGATCCGGGAGCTGCTGCGCTGCGGGTACGACGACCGGGCGCGGCTCGCCGAGGACGCCGAGGAGTATCTCGTCGACGGCGACCACCGTCCGGTGTCCAGGGCGCAGGCCCGGGAACTCGTGGACCGGCTGTGGACGGAGCGACTGGCCGAGCAGGAGGCGTGGGAGGGAGTCACCGATCCCGAGCGCCTCACCGAGGTCTTCGAGGGGCTCGACGCCCGGGGCATCACCGCCCGCGAGAACTTCACCTGCTGCCGGAGCTGCGGCACCGCCGAGATGGCCGCGGAGCGCGGCGAGGGGGCCCACGGCTTCGTCTACTTCCACACCCAGTGCACGGAGAGCGCCGCCGCGGGGCACGGACTGACTCTGCTCTACGGCGGTTTCGACGGGTCGGCCGAGACCACGGCGGCCGTCGGACGCGAGGTCGTCGCGGCGCTCGGCGCGGCCGGGTTGTCCACCCAGTGGGACGGCTCCCCCGACAGCGCGATCCGCGTCACGGCACTGACGTGGCACAAGCGCCTGGTCGGCTAGGGGTTCGCACCGTCAATTTCGCGCCAAGGTAGCGTCCGGCCCTTGAGAGAGGTCTCCTGCCGGGCTCCGGCTTCTGCTTCAATGGAGGTATGGCCAGCATCCAGAAGTACACCGCGACGGGTCGCCATGACCTCGAGCCCTTCTGGCCTTCTCGTCAGCACCACGACTTCGACCGGGTGTGTTGCCGCGCGATGAACGCGCCGGCCCTCTAAAGCCGTACACCCCGGCCTTCGGCCAGCGCGCACGACGTACGTCCTCGACGGCCCGACCACGAACTCGCGGCCGTCGACCTTCCGACGAACTTCTCGCGCGAAAGAGCTGACCTCTCATGGCGACCACTCGTTCCTACTCCTCCGTCGCGACGGCCCCCACCCCCTCGACCACCCCGGGACGGCACCGACTGCGTGCCGTCGACCGGGACGAGGTGGTCGACGTCGCCGACTTCCTGCCGCCGGGCGCCACCTGGCTGCCCGCTCCCCAGCACGCGCTGCCGGTCCTGCCGGGGCAGCCGCCGATGATCGGCTACCTGGTCCTCGTACCGGCGGACCAGCAGCCCCTGTTTCCGGTCGCCGTGACGGACCGGGCCGAGCAGCAGGCCGTCGGCGACGGCGGCGCCGAGCCGCTCGTGCGTATCGACACCGTGCAGCGCACCGCCGAGATCGACGGGCAGGTGCTGGACCTCACCTACCTGGAGTTCGAGCTGCTCGCGCATCTCGTCCGGCATCCGCACCGGGTGCACACCCGCGACCAGTTGGTCTCCACGGTGTGGGGCTACGGCCACGTCGGGGACGGGCGGACCGTCGACGTCCATGTCGCCCGGCTGCGCCGCAAGCTCGGGGCGCGGCACCGCCAGGCGATCCAGACGGTGCGTCGAGTCGGCTACAAGTACGCTCCGCCGACGGGTCGTTGACGGGGCCGTTGACGCGCCGTTGACGGGCCGTCGACCTCGGGGCCCCTTCGACCAGCTGTGGACGGCTCCGGCCGGACGTCACGCCTCCCACCGGGCGTCGACCGCTCCGGCCGGGCCTTCTCGCTTCCATGATTCGCCTGTCAGCAGATTCCCGCGCCATCGGGCGGGGAGTCCGTGCAGAGTCGTCCGTATGACGCGGAGACTTCTGATGCTGGGCGGTACGGAGTTCGTGGGGCGTGCTGTCGTGGAGGCGGCGCTCGGCCGAGGGTGGGAGGTCACCGTCTTCCATCGTGGACGGCACCAACCCCCTGCCGGGGTGCGGTCGTTGCTGGGTGACCGCACGGCGCCGGACGGCCTCGCGGCGCTCGCCGGCACCTCGGACGAGTGGGACGCCGTCGTCGACACCTGGTCCGGGGCGCCCCGGATCGTCCGGGACGCGGCACGTCTGCTGGCCGGACGGGTGTCCCGTCATGTGTATGTGTCGAGCTGTTCCGTGTACGCGTGGCCCCCGGAAGCCGGGTACGACGAGGACACGAAGCTCGTCGACGGGGCGTCGGCCGACGCGGACGGGACCGACTACGCCCGGAACAAGCGGGGCGGGGAGCTGGCCGTGCTCGACGCTTTCGGCACCGGGCGCTCGCTGCTCGTACGGTCCGGACTGATCCTCGGGCCGTACGAGAACATCGGGCGGCTGCCCTGGTGGCTGAACCGGATCGCTGCGGGCGGTCCCGTGCTCGCTCCCGGGCCACGGGATCTGCCGCTCCAGTACATCGACGTCCGGGACCTCGCGGAGTGGACGCTCGGGGCGGTGGAGGCGGAACACGACGGGGCGTACAACCTGGCCGGTCCCTCGGGGCACAGCACGATGGGGGCACTGCTCGACGCGTGCGTGCGGGCCACCGGGGCGCGGGCCGAGCTCCGCTGGACGGAGCCCGAGGCCGTTCTCGCCGCCGGGATCGAGCCGTGGAGCCAGCTGCCGGTGTGGGTGCCGCCCGGGAGTGATTTCGAGGCCGCGCTGTTCTCGGCGGACGTCTCCCGGGCGGTGAGCGCCGGGCTGCGGGGCCGCCCGGTCGAGGAGACGGTCGCCGACACCTGGAGCTGGTTGCGGTCGCGCGGCGGGGTGGCGCCCTTGCGGGCCGACCGGCCGCCGGTGGGGCTGGATCCGGCGACGGAAGCGAAGGTCCTCGGGCTCCGGACACCCGGGAATTCCTGACCTCGTGGGCATTACCGCCCGTCGTGAGGGGGGTGGGCGTCGGCCTGCCCCCTTCACGGCGCTCGGCCCCATGACCGCCCTCTTCGGTCGGCGGTTCTCTTCCGCCCTCTTCGGTCGGCGGATCTCTTCCCGTCGCGACGGCCCGCTCCGGATACTTCGGGCATACGGCTTCGAGATCGCTTCCCCGGGTGGTCCACGCCCCGCGAGCGGGAGGGGCCCGGCCTGACGACAGGGGGCGGCCGAGTGGGCGATCGCAGCCCCAACTCCCTTTCCCTGAGCGGGCGATCATCCGGCACCTCTTCACCGTCCTCGCCAAGGCGGAGGTCTCGGACGACGGTCACCGAAGCGTCCTCGCGATGCTCACCCATTCGGACCGAGGCGGCTCACTGAATTTCAGTCAAAAAGCGCCGTCAAACCTGAATGAGCAGATCAACTCTTGTGAATTCGCGGGCTTCTGAGCCCATTGTGCCCGAATTGGTCTCACGAACTTCTAAGTTTCTTTGGAGGCTCCTGAACACCTCACACGCCTCGTGCGTATGGAATGGAGCCGCTTCACTCCTGTCGGGCGCCTCGCTGCCCCGCAAGGAAGTTAGAGGAGTTCCATGGGACGCAACATACGAAAACGCCGTTCGCCGCTGGCCGTTCGTGCCATTGCCGCGTCGGCAGCGCTCGCGATCGGCGGGGGTGGGCTGGTCTGGGCGAATTTCTACGCCTCGGCACACGAGAAGAACTCGTCCGCCAACACCACCAAGGCCGCCGGCGCGCAGGTCGCGACGATCAGCTGTCCGGATGTCGGCCAGAAGCTGGCCAACGTTCCGAAGCAGGCCCGGGGTGAGGTCGACGGAGAACTGGCCACGCTCGACCAGCAGATCACCGCCGCCTACCAGCGGCTGGCCACCACCCGGGACGCGCAGACGAGGGACGCGAGTTTCGTTCAGAACTCCATCCTCACGCCGCTGAAGAACAACCGGTCGGCGATCATCGACCGGATCAAGCTGGAGATCAACCGGGTCGGCGGAAGGGCTCCGGGCTGGCTCGACGGTCTCTCCACCTGCACCGGTACGCCCGCGGACCAGACGAACGCCGGCGGCCAGAACAACGGCGGCGGCGCGGCCAGTCCGTCGGCGAGTGCCAGTGCGGGTGCGGGTGCGGGTGCCAACGCAGGTGCCGGTGCCGGTGCCGGCGCGAGTGCCAGTGCCAGCGCTCCGGCCGGCGGTGCGCAGGCGGGCAACGGCGGCCAGGCCGGAAACGGTCCGGTGGCGGCCGACTTCGTGGACATCACGAAGGTCCAGGCGAACGTGGCCCGCAAGGCCCGGACCCAGGCGGCTGGTTCGGCGGGTACGTTCACGACGTCCTGCGGTGTCAACGCGAACAAGAAGTTCAACACCGACAACGTGATCGTGGCGCCCGGTGTCACCAACGGCGCGCACCACCTGCACGACTACGTCGGCAACCAGTCGAACGACGCCTTCGCCAACAACGACACGTTCGCGGCGGCCCAGACCTCCTGTGCCAACCAGGGCGACAAGTCGTCGTACTACTGGCCGGTCGTGCGTATCCAGAACGGTACGCAGGACTTCGACCAGAACAACGACGGCGGCGGCAAGGAACTCAACGTCGGCCAGATCCAGCAGGTGAAGCAGGCGCAGATCAAGTTCGTCGGCAACGCGAAGAGCAAGGTCGTCGCGATGCCGAAGTTCCTGCGCATCATCACCGGTGACGCGAAGACCACGACCAACGGTCTCGCGAACGCCAACGCCCACTGGAGCTGCACCGGCTTCGAGAACAAGGTGCAGCTGACGGCGCAGTACCCGATCTGCCCGCGGGGCAGCACCGTGGTCCGCACCTTCGCCTTCCAGAGCTGCTGGGACGGGGTGAACGCCGACAGCGCGAACCACCGCACCCACGTGGCCTTCGCCGACGCCCAGGGCAACTGCGCGAACGGCTTCAAGGCCATCCCGCAGCTGACGATGCGGCTGGTCTACGGCTTCCGGGCCCCGACCCTCACCAACGGGCAGATCAAGAACGCCTACGCGGTGGACGGATTCCCCGAGCAGCTGCACAAGCCCACGACCGACCATGACGACTTCATCAACGTCTTCGACGACAAGCTGATGAACAAGATGGTCACCTGCATCAACAACGGTCAGCGTTGTAAGTAGCCCCCATGAGAGAGCCGGTGGCGGGGGATCCCCCCCCCCGCGCGCAGAAAACCCCCAAGCCGGCGCGGGCAGCCCCCGTGGGGTCCCGGGCGGTCTGTGTCGTATAAAAAAAAGAAGCGGCCCACCAAAAATTGTGTTT
>NZ_JBHWVI010000359.1:3400-5542 GCF_042737005.1 Streptomyces sp. NPDC060027 | reverse complement strand
CTCACAACGGCGCTTTGTCATCTTCCTTGCAGAGGACCTTACGCACTGCATCGCCTGCATGGGCTGACAGACGACCTCATTGTGTTAGCCGTTGTTACATTCGACCAGGGCGCGTCACGCCGTCGGAGCCGTTTGCCGCCTGCAGCACACCTGTCGGGCCACGTCCCCGACGTCAAGATCGGCACCTGCCCGGGACGGCCAAGAGATCCGATCAACGTTGAGTAGGCGCTACCCGGGTAAGGCTCAAGTGGACCGGGCGTCCGTTGCGGCACCGCGCGTGCGCTGTTGTCCATCCCACTGAGAGCTGGCTCACAGACCCACGGCCGTGTCCGTGGCAGGCAGGGGCTGGACGGACGGATCGTCGCACAGCATCGAGATGAACCAGCGTCCGGCCGCGTCCTGCGACACGGTCACCGTCGAGGGGGACACGCCGGCGGGCAGCGGCCTCGACCAGACGATGTCCAGCGGCTCGGACATCTTCGCAAGCGTCAGCTTCCCGTCCCGGAAACGGAACGCACTGCTGGTGTACTCGGCGGACTTCCGCGACTTCTTCCGGGACTTGAACCGCGGGTACTTCGCCCGCTTGCCGAAGAAGTTGGTGAACGCCACCCGCAGGTGCCGCAAAGCCTGCTGCAACGGAACCGACGACACCTCGTTCAGGTACGCCAGTTCCTCGGTCTTCTTCCAGACCGTCAACATCGCCGAGGTCTGGTAGTAGTTCACCCGCTCCCGCCGCGCCCACGCCTACGTACGCGCGGCCAGCGCCAGATTGTAGACCTTCCGCACACACCCGAACGTGCGCGACAGCTCGGCCGCCTGCACATCGGTGGGATAGAAGCGGTACTTGAACGCCCGCTTCACGTAAGTGGCCACGGCCCACAAACTAGCGCCAACGTCAGCGAAGAATCGAACCCGCCGGTCAGAGCACTGGGATCCGCCTCGACGGCGAATCCCAGCCCGCTGCCCTGCTCCGCAGGAGTCCGTTTCTCCCCCGCAAGCGGGAGGTACCCCCACCCCGGCCTGAAGGCCGGGGTATCCACGGAGGAGTTCCGATGAACGCTGCCCCCTCACCCACCCGTCGGCGCGCATGAGTAGACGAACGATGCTGCAGCGGCTTCTGACCTCGGGCTCAGTACCTCCAAGGTGGCTCGAGCCCGGCGTACGCCTTGGCCGCTGAAGCTCCACTTCATCTGCAGGACGACATCTCGTTGTCCCCGGGCGAGACGCTCCTGCAGGACTCCGGAGCGTGTTCCGTCGCTTCGCAGCCACTGGTAGCGAATGGTGCCGCCGGCTCCGTTCGTGCCCAGTTCAGCTTTGAATGTTGCCGTCTGCCCGCACGACAGCCGCTTGGTTGATGTGGTCACGGACAGTTCAGACACCTTCAGATCGTGCAGCGGCAGGTAGTGCCAGCACAGAAGGGCGAACACCGCGATGACCGTTACTGCAATTACCCCTGCCCACCTGCGAACACTGCCGCTTCGGCTTCGTCTCCGATGCCGTCCGGTCTTGCGTTCGGGGGTCCCGGGCCCAAACTCCACCAGCGTTGGGGCGGTGGGAGCAGACCTGTCGACTATCCACGTGGTGTGCTCCCTCAGAGAAGGGAAGACGCCTTCGCCGGTATCCGGCGAACCGGCGGTGATGGTCTCCTGTCTGTCCATGGGGATAGCGGGCCACAGATCGTCGAGATAGGTGGGCAAACTGGTGTCGTCCCACTGTTCAGGGTTATTGGGCGTCATCTGAGAATCCCGGGACATGTTGCTACTGGCGTCTTCTGGTAGGGGCGGCCAAGCACGGGGCCAGCCTGGGAGGTTGCCAACACGCCCCAATGTGACGCGTCCGTGCATGAGCGGGGGGCGAAGAGATGAGAGACCTCTATCTCGTAATGGTTCGCGCCCGATAGCGTGTAGAGCTGCGGAGGACCATCTGCTTGTCCCGGAGAAGCCGCGGTACTGGCACTGAACGCAGCAAACCACGCGATCGTCAATTCGACCGGACCAACTCCGTTGGTGTTCACCACAACAGTCGCCTGGCCCAGGCCATCCTCTGCGGCGGAGAACTCAGCCAATTCGAGGGAGACTACTGATGCGCTGCGCGGCGGTGTGTCGTTGCCGGACACAGGTGATGGCGAAGCCGGCGCAGACG
>NZ_JBHWVI010000359.1:0-3300 GCF_042737005.1 Streptomyces sp. NPDC060027 | reverse complement strand
GCGACCCCGTATCCGAAGCCGGCGCAGACGGCGACCCCGTATCCGAAGCCGGCGCAGACGGCGACCCCGTATCCGAAGCCGGCGCAGACGGCGACCCCGTATCCGAAGCCGGCGCAGACGGCGACGCGGTGGCGGTCTGCCGGGCTCCTGCTGCACCGTCCAGAGACGGCGAGTGGGGGGAGATTGCTGTCGGCTCGCTGGTCGGTGGGGAGGAGAGAGAAGCTTTGCCGAGGGTGTCGGGCACGCCCGTATCCTGCTTGGGAGTGGCAGGGGTGGAAATGCGTTGCCCAGACGGGTCGGTGTCATCAATCGATGTGGCGATGTCCCCTGAGGAGTTGGCTGTGGACTGTTCTTGCCCGAATCCGCTGGACAGTGCGGCCACGGAAAGCAGGCCTGCCACGGCAGCTGTCACGGCTGCGGCGTTGGTTCCGCGGAATTTGGACGGGAAGCTGTGTCTGGGGGGGCGGCGGTGCCGCGCGCGCGGTCGCGGATGAAGGATCGTGGTAGCCGAATCGACGCTGCCCCCGCCCGGACCAGGCACGGGCGATCCAACGAGGAACATGGCAACCAGCGCCGCCAGTGCGTGCCGTCCACGTTCTTCCCAGGTTTCCCCGTATCCGACTCGGGCTGCGTGTTCCAGACTGCTCAGCAGAGATATCGCGTCACTGGGACGCTGTTCAGGGGACTTTGCCAGCCCTTCACGTATGAGCGTCTGCACCGGGTCCGGTACGCGTCTGTCCGGAATCGGACCGGAGACGTGTTGGACGGCCAGCTCAGGAAGTGACTGCCCACGGTAGGGCAGTTCACCGATGATGCATTCAAAGAAC
This sequence comes from Streptomyces sp. NPDC060027, assembly GCF_042737005.1. Lineage (NCBI taxonomy): Bacteria > Bacillati > Actinomycetota > Actinomycetes > Kitasatosporales > Streptomycetaceae > Streptomyces > Streptomyces sp. NPDC060027. The sequence goes on along the minus strand of NZ_JBHWVI010000359.1, from coordinate 2,473 downwards.
GTAACCGTGGCCGCATACACGTCCGTGGCCGGCGACGCGGGCAGCCCCATCCACTGTTCCGGTGCCATGTACGCCGGGGTGCCTGCGGCCCTGGCTTCCGCTCCCTGGTGCACGGCGATCCCGAAATCCACCAGCTTCGAATGCCCCTGCCGGTCGACGAGAACGTTCCCCGGTTTGTAGTCACGATGCACGACCCCGGCTGTGTGGGCGGCCGACAGGCCAAGAAGCGAGCCCTTGAGAATGCAGAGCGCAGATTCGGGCGCGAGAGTGCCCTGTTCCCGGAGCAGTGTGCCGAGTGACACGCCGTCGACGAGCTCCATGACGATGGCGGCTCCCTCGACAGCTTCCCGGTACTGATACATCCGGGCCACATAGGCGGAGCTCAGAGATTCCAGCAGACGCGCCTCGACACGAAAGCGAGTCACGACATCGGGGTTCGACCGCAGGGCGTCACTGAGGTATTTGACGGCGACGGTCCGGCCTGTACGCTCCTCCACCGCCCTGACGACGTGACCGCTCGCTCCCGATCCCAGTACCTGGATAGGGCGGTACCCCGGCAGGTTCCATCCCGCGGCGCGCAAGTCAGTAGTCATGAGTGTTCTTCACCTTCGATAGTCACGTGCAGAGCGAGGAAGCGGTGGCCTGTCGGCGTTCCTCTGGATGAGAGTCGCTTCTGCGGTCGCGTTGCTGGGCTCACTTGTGGTACGCCCCGCGGTTTCCTGCGGCGGCGACCTTGTGAGACGGCGATGGCACGTCGCTCGGGCAGCTCAGCGCTCTGCGGCAGGGATCAGTCCCCCCGAAACGCAGATGCAACCCCGAGGTTAAAGAGTGCCGCTATGGGACACCTGAGTAATTGCTGCTCAAAGACGCTGTCGATTGTGCGCCACGAGATTCTCCACTGTCCCACATGGCCAATTCGCTTGAAGGCGCAGCCCGGCCAGTACTGATGGGCACCGAACGACGAGCTCTTCTTGTAGTGTGGATCGTGAAGACTTGGCTCTCAACTGGCCAAGAATGGCGGGTCACGACATGAGGGGCCCTGATGAGCATCTACGAGCAGATCGGTGGCCAGGGTCCCCTGGGTGCCATCGTTGAAGTCTTTTACCGCAGAGTCCTCGAAGATCCGATTCTGAAACATCATTTCAGTTCCGTGGACATTTCACGGCTTGCCGCACATCAGCGCGCGTTCCTTGCAGCCAGCCTGGGAGGTCCCGAGAATTACTCAGGAAGAAGAGTGACTAGCGCACATAAGGAATTGGGTATCACTGACGCCGAATTCGACCTGATGGTGGAAACCCTTATGACCGTGCTGCGCGACTTCGACACCCCTGATATCGTGGTACAGAAAGCATTCCTTCATCTGGAATCCTTCCGGGCAGATGTTGTTGCCCCGTAGAATCCAGTGTCCAGAATATCAAATTTCACGTCACTTCGAATGCGCTAATCATGTTTCTCTCACCACGAGCCGCAAACGAGCGTTGCACTGATCAGCCAGGTTATTGACACGGATGATGGGCGACTGGCCGCCGGGCGCGTAAAGCGTCGTCGGTACAGGCCCCTTGGCCACTTGTCCAACCAACAGACGATGGGGCGTCCGTCCGACCTGCTGTTGCTCGACCTCGGTACAGCTGAGCTGGCCGACTGCGCCGAAGTCGGCAAGCACCGACTGCAAGGCGAAGCTGGAGAGGCAGGACGCTGCAGGCAGGGCCCACTCCTGAAATGCTCGTGCGCAAGCCGGCGGGCGCCCGCCCATGCCAACGAGCTTGGTGGCACGCAGTGTTCAGGAGTCACCTCGAACACCGACAGTAGGAGCAATATGCCGTTCCAGGAGGCAGGGAAGTACTACTCGGGCCGACTTGCTATTCGCGGAGAGCGAGAGTCTTGCAGGACTGTTGCGGACCCGCAGTTGACCCGAACCATCGATAGAAAAAGCGCAATGATGGTCTTCTCCGAGAACATGCAGTGACAGCTTGTGGGAGCTGGGGAAGGACAGGACATTAAATTCTCTCCCGTGGTGTCATTGATTCCCGTCCAGGGTGGGGCAAACGCAGCGTGCTGGGCATGAGTAATGCCTACCTAACCATCGGCGGTGGGCATGCGCCCGGACACGCACGATCGCACCCGCGAGCACACCGGATTTTCCGCAAGTGCTGCTCACGCACCAGCTAAAGGTTTGTCCCGCAATAAGGAACCGATCGCAGAGACACTATGCGATGAGCGGCACTGCCCGGCTGCACAACCTCACCCTCGCCAGATAGGCGAAGGGGCATCTGTGGCGACGATGTTTGTGCCCCTCAGACGATCATTGCGGGACAAGCCTTAACTTGATCTTCAACGGCCCTGTTCTCGTATAACTACGGCAAGGTGGCGAGTAGCGCTTAACAACGGCTAACACAATGAGGTGGATCGCTCCTGGCTGCCGTGTCCGGGGCGGAAGTTGAGCGTTCTATCCGCTGTGGGGACGTCACCGTGG
>NZ_JBHWVI010000358.1:0-5584 GCF_042737005.1 Streptomyces sp. NPDC060027 | reverse complement strand
CCGCCGCCCCCTGCGAGGCCGCCGCCGAAGCCGGCGCCGAAGCCGCGGGGGACGCCGGCGCCGCACCGCCGGCGGCGCCCTGAGGCTGACCCGCGAGCGTCACTCCCAGCGCGGTGAGCGCCTTGGTGACCGGCTGGAAGAACGTCGTCCCGCCGGTCGTGCAGTCCCCGTTGCCGCCCGAGGTCACCCCCAGCGCGATGCCCTCGGAGAACAACGGGCCGCCGCTGTCGCCCGGTTCGGCGCACACCGTGGTCTCGACCAGCCCGGTGACCGTGCCCTCCGGGTAGTTGACGGTCGCGTTGAGCGCGGTCACCTTGCCGTCGTGCAACCCGCTGGTGCTGCCGCTGCGGAAGACCCGCTGGCCCACGGCCGGATCGGCCGCGCCGGTGATCCGTACGCCGTTGCCGCCGCCGATGCCGACGATGTTGCTCCCGGCCGCCGCCTGCTGCTTCCCGGCGTCGTACTGGATCAGGGAGAAGTCACTCCCGGGGAAGGCGGTGGAGACCGTGCGGCCCACCTGCTGCCGGCCCGCGTTGTCGGAGAACCAGATGGACCCGGCGGGGCCGCAGTGCCCGGCCGTGAGGATGAACTCGCCCTGCGCGCTGCTCACGTTGAAGCCCGCCGAACAGCGCCCGCTGGTCGAGAAGATCGCCTGTGCGCCGTTCACCCGTGTCGTGAAAGTGCCCTGGGTCCGGCTCATCCGGACGGAGTCGCCGATACCGTCGGCCAGCTTCGTCATGCGCGACCAGGCGGTGGCGGAGACCGTGCTGTCGGCCTGCACCACCACCTCGTTCTTCGTGTAGTCCACCGCCCAGGCCGTGCCCGGCACCCGGGGTGCCGAACTGAGCTTCTCCGTGGCGGACTTGAGGTCCTGCATGCTGTGCGACACGACCTTCGGGCGGGCACCGGCCCGCTTCACCTCGGCCGCCGCACCCGTGTCGGTCACCGCGACGACGGGACGCCCGTCCTCGGCGATCCAGCTGCCGGCGGTCCGCGAGGCGCCCAGCCGGGACACCAGCCCGGCACCCGTGTTCGCGGCCGCCTGGGCCGAACTCTCCGTGGCACGCGACGGGTCCGACGGTTCGCTCGCCATCGCGTGCGTCACCATCATCCCCCCGCAGAGCAGTCCGCCGACGGCCGCGAGGCGCGCCCCCCGTCGGACGATCCGTCGTCGTGCGTGCCTCATCCATGGGCTCCCGAAGCCGAACGGAGCGGCGTCAGCGCCGCTGAGGGCCCCGGTCGAGGGCCCTCCCCTCATACGTGCGCCCACGCCCGCGCGTTCACCCCCGCTCCCAGGTCCTGTGGAAGCCGGGGTCCGGCCCAGGCACCTGGCTGCACTCTCTTTTCTCCGGAGGAGCCGGACCAGAACCAGCCGTGCATGATCGCCCGGTTCGCTCGGCTGGTGAGGCATTGAGGCCGGGCCGAACCGAGGGGTGGGCTGCATGATCCGTGCGTACAAGTTCCTTCTGCGGCCCACCGTGCGTCAGGACCAGGCACTTCGCGAGATGCCTCGGGATCACTGCTCCCTCTACAACGGGGCCTTGCAGGAGCGTCGTGATGCCTACCGCCACGACCCGCCCGATCCGCTGCCCGCGACCGCCAGCATGGCTGGCATCGACCTGGGCATCGCGAACTTCCTCGCCGACTCGGACGGCGCCTTCGTGCCCAACCCGCGCCACGGTCGTCGTGCAGCCGCCAAGCAGCAGATGGCGCAGCAAGCCCTGTCCTGACGATCCTGCACGCCAAGGCTGAAAGCGCCGGACGGGAAGTGATCGCCGTGGACCCCCGCAACACCTCCCGCACCTGCCCCGAACGCGGGCACACCGCCAAGGAGAACCGGCCCACACAGGAGAAGTTCCACTGCGTTTCGTGTGGCCACGGCGCGCACGCGGATACAGTGGGCGCCCTGAACGTTCTACGGGCCGGGCTGGTCCATCGCGAAGCTCAACCCGCTTAGCGAGAAGCCACCCCGTTTACGGGGTGGAGGAGTCACGATGGCCGTATGCGTGTGCTGATCCCGCTCCCCGACCACGACTTCGACGTCACCGAAGTCGCCGTACCCTGGCGGATGTTGACGCAGGCGGGGCACGACGTCGTCTTCGCGGCCGAACGCGCGGGCACCCGCCCGGAGGCGGACCCGCGGCTGCTCACGGGCGTCCTGTTCGGACAGCTCGGCGCGGAGCCGGAACCCCGCCGTTTCTACGGGGAACTGACCGGGTCGGCCGCGTTCCGGGCCACCGTCTCCTGGGCCGACGTGGACATCGAGGACTTCGACGGAGTGCTGCTCCCGGGAGGACACGCGCCGGGAATGCGGCAATACCTCGGCTCAGCGTCGTTGCAGCGGCAGATCGCCCGGTTCTGGGCCCTGCGGCGGCCGGTCGGAGCGATCTGCCACGGCGTCCTCGTCCTGGCCCGCGCCCAGGACCCCGCCACCGGCCACAGCGTCCTGGCCGACCGCCGTACTACCTGTCTGCCCAAGTACATGGAACGCACCGCGTACTTCAGCACCGCCTGGCGCCTCGGCCGCTACTACCGCACCTATCCCGCCTACGTCGAGGACGAGGTCAGGGCGGCCCTCACCGAGCCGGGCGGACGGTTCGAACGCGGCCCGCGCACGCTCACCCGGCGCGGCACCGCCACCGACGACACCCACGCCTTCGTCGTCCAGGACGGCCACTACCTCTCCGCCCGCTGGCCGGGAGACGCCTACCTGTTCGGCCGCCGCTACCTCGCCCTGCTGCGGAGCACACCCGGCCGGGACGACGGCGCGGCCTGATCCCGCCTCGCCGGACCTCCTTGTCGATCAGGCGCCGTCCCGGGGCCTGATCGAACGACAGCCCCTAAGCGCGGGCGCGGGTCCGGGCCCGCACCTCGTCCGGCGTCAGATACACATCCGTGCGCTCGAAGTCCCGCAGGGTTCCCTTCCGGTCCGCGAGGAATCCGGTGCGGACGAAGTCGTCGCCCGCGACGGCGTTGAGCAGCCAGTTGGCGCCCGTACGGAACCGGGCGGCGCCCGTGCGCAGCGCGTACAGGTGGTATCCGCGGGCCACGACCTGCGCGGGCGCGCCCTTGAGTCCGATGCCGAGCGGTTTGGACACGGCGTCGTGGCCGCCGAGGTCGACGACCAGGCCGAGGTCCCGGTGTCGGTAGGGGAAGGTGGGCTGTCCGCGCAGCCTCGCCGCCAGGACCTTGGCCGCGTGCCGGCCCTGCCGGGCCGCGTGCTGGGCGGTCGGCGGGCAGGGGGAGCCGTCGTCCTTGGCCAGGTCGGGCACCGCCGCCGCGTCGCCCAGCGCGAACACCCCGTCCAGCCCCGGCACCCTGAAGTCGGCCTCGGTGGCGATCCGTCCGCGTACGGTCTCCGCGCCCAGCGAGTCGACCAGCGGGCTCGCGGCGACACCGGCGGTCCACACCAGCGTCCGGGAGGGCAGCACCCGCCCGTCCGTGAGGGTGACCGCGTCCTTGGTGACGGAGGCGACGGACGTGCCCAGCGAGATCCGCACGCCGCGCTCGCTCAGCAGCCGCAGCGCGCTCGCGCCCAGCTTGTCGCCGAGTTCGGGCAGCAGTTTCGGGGCCACGTCGACCAGATGCCACTTGATGAGGCCGGGGTCGATACGGGGGTGGTAGCGCTGTGCCGCCGCGGTGGTCAGACGCTGCAGACAGGCAGCGGTCTCGGTGCCCGCGTATCCGCCGCCGACCACCACGAACTGGAGCCGTGCCGCCTGCTCGTCGTCGTCCGACGTGGCCGCCGCCAGGTCGAGTTGGGCGATCACATGGTCGCGCAGATACGCGGCCTGGGCGAGCGTCTTCATGCCGCGCGCCTCCTCCGCCAGACCGGGGATGTCGAAGGTGCGCGTCACGCTCCCCGGGGTGAGCACCAGGTAGTCGTAGCGCAGGTCGACGAGATCCCCGGTGATCTTCCGGACGACACAGACCTTGGCGTCCGGATCGACGCCGATCACCCCGCCCGGCACCAGCGCCGTGCGGCGCAGGATCCGACGCAGCGAGGGGGCCACGGACTGGGGGGTGACGACACCGGCGGCGACATGCGGCAGCAGCGGCAGATACAGCTGGTAGTCGGTGGGGCTGATCAGGGTGATCCGGGCCTCGCCGGGGGTGAGCGTCCGTTCGAGGCTCCGGGCGGCCTCGACTCCGGCGAAACCCGCGCCGACGATGACGATATTCGGTCCTTGCATCCGAGCAGCCTCTCTCCACTGGTGCCAGCCGCGAGCCTCAGGCTCACACGCGGCGCGGACGTCTGCCACCGCACCGCAGGTACACCGCGGGTACCCCGAGTCGCACGAAGCACGATCTCTACCGATCGGTAACTACCCCTTCCCCCTCCGTACACGCGCTGCCAGGATCATCTCTGCCGCGGCGACGGTCCCGCGACCAGGCACCGTCGCCGTCGCGATGTACGCGTACTCCATCAGCAGACGTGCACAACAGACGTGAAAAGGGGACAGGCATGACGAGACGCGGTGTGGTGCGCCGGATCGGCGTGGTGTCGGCGGTCGTGGCGCTGGGGATCGGAGGGACGGTCACCGCGGCCGGGCCCGCCGCCGCGGCCCCGGCCCAGGCGGTCGCGAGCACGTCCACGACGGCCGACGTCGACTACGCCACCTGGCAGCGGGACATCCAGGCCGTCATCGACCAGGCGGTGCCGTACGTCGAGCAGCGCACCGACGCGGGCGGCCGGAGGCTCGCGGTCGTCTTCGACATCGACAACACCACGCTGGAGACCGACTTCCACCCCTGGTACGAGCTGCCGACCCCGGCGGTCAAGGCCTCTCTGGCGCTCGCCCGCTACGCGCACTCCCGCGGTGTCGCCGTCTTCTTCGTGACCGCGCGTCCGGGCATCATCGCCGCCGAGACGAAGTGGAACCTGAGGAGCGTCGGTTACCCGGTCGACGGCCTCTACGTGCGGGACCTGCCGGACCTGTTCGACGAGGTCAGCGCCTACAAGACGGGCAAGCGCGCGCAGATCGAGTCCCTCGGCTACACGATCATCGCCAACGTCGGCAACAACACCACCGACCTGGTCGGCGGCCACGCCGAGCGCAGCTTCAAGCTGCCGGACTACGACGGCCAGTTGTCCTGACCCGGACGGCTCGGGTGCAGCGGGGCCCGCGGACCGGCCCGCCTACACTTCCGCCATGGACGAGGCCTCGCTGAACACGCTGGGATCGGGCAAGTATCTGCTGATCACCAGCTATCGCAAGAACGGTACGGGGGTGGCCACGCCGGTCTGGGTGGTGCCCGACGGCGCGGCGCTCGGCGCCTGGACCGTCGCCGACAGCTGGAAGGTGAAGCGCATCCGCAACCGGGCCGACGTCCTGGTCGGCCCGTGCGACGTGCGCGGCAGGCCGACGGGGGAGCCGGTCCCGGCCACGGCGGAAATCGTCGACGCGGCCGAGACCGCCCGCTACCGGAAGCTCATCGCCCGCAAGTACGGGCTGGTGGGCCGGCTCACCCTGTTCGGCAGCCGCCTGCGCCGCGGCGCGAGCGGCACGGTCGGCATCCGTATCACTCCTGCTCCGTGACACCGTGAGACCGGCGGTCGTACGGGGGTCCCGCACAGCCCGGA
>NZ_JBHWVI010000357.1:0-5682 GCF_042737005.1 Streptomyces sp. NPDC060027 | reverse complement strand
CAGCCGTCAGCCATGGGCCCGCGCACCCTCGGTCCGGCCGGTCCGCAGGATGTGGCAGAATGGCTAGCTGTACTCGACAGCCGCATAGGACCCCTCTCTCCTCCGGCTGACGCGTCCATCGGACACTCGGGTACCGCAACCCCACGCGGCCATCTCGTCGTGTCCAACCCCGTCAAGACCAGGAGACACCACTTCCGTGGCAGTCAAGATCAAGCTGAAGCGTCTGGGCAAGATCCGTTCGCCTCACTACCGCATCGTCGTCGCCGACTCCCGTACCCGCCGTGACGGCAGGGCCATCGAGGAGATCGGTCTGTACCACCCGGTGCAGAACCCTTCGCGCATCGAGGTCGACTCGGACCGTGCGCAGTACTGGCTGGGTGTCGGCGCGCAGCCGACCGAGCCCGTGCTCGCCATCCTGAAGCTGACCGGCGACTGGCAGAAGTTCAAGGGCCTGCCGGCCCCGGCTCCGCTGCTCGTCGCCGAGCCGAAGGCCGCGCGCCCGCTGTTCGACGCCCTCGGTGGCGACGACGCGAGCAAGGGTGAGGCCATCACCCAGAAGAAGAAGGCTGAGAAGAAGGACGAGGCTCCGGCCGAGTCCGAGTCGACCGAGGCCTGAGCATGCTCGAGGAGGCTCTCGAGCACCTCGTGAAGGGCATCGTCGACAACCCCGACGATGTGCAGGTCGCTTCGCGTGACCTGCGCCGCGGGCGCGTTCTCGAGGTCCGGGTCCACCCCGACGACCTCGGTAAGGTGATCGGCCGCAACGGCCGCACCGCACGCGCTCTGCGCACCGTCGTGGGCGCCATCGGCGGCCGCGGTGTCCGCGTCGACCTCGTCGACGTGGATCACGTCCGCTGACGTAACAGGCAGCACCGGCTCGGGCCGGGGAGGGCTTACGAGCCATCCCCGGCCCGTAGTCGTCTGCGAACCCTCGCAGGCGGCCACGGACCGCGTGGATCCCTGCGCACCCGTGGGCGTCCGCGCACCCGCAGTCGTCCATGAAGCATGGCCGTCGGCACACGACAGGAGATCAAGCACAGTGCAGCTGGTAGTCGCTCGCGTCGGCCGCGCCCACGGCATCAAGGGCGAGGTCACCGTGGAGGTCCGCACCGACGAGCCGGAGCTCAGGCTCGGGCCCGGTGCCGTCCTGCTCACCGATCCGGCCTCCACCGGACCGCTGACCATCGAGACGGGCCGCGTCCACAGCGGCCGTCTTCTGCTGCGCTTCGCAGGCGTACGGGACCGCAACGCCGCCGAGGCGCTGCGCAACACCCTGCTGATCGCCGAGGTCGACCCGGAAGAGACCCCGGAGGACCCGGACGAGTACTACGACCACCAGCTGATGGACCTGGACGTGGTCACCAAGGACGGCGCCGAGGTCGGACGCATCACCGAGATCTCGCACCTGCCCTCCCAGGACCTGTTCGTGGTGGAGCGCGCCGACGGGACCGAGGTGCTGATCCCGTTCGTGGAGGAGATCGTCGTCGAGATCGACCTCGAGGAGCAGCGGGCCGTCATCGACCCGCCGCCCGGCCTGATCGACGACCAGGCGGAGGTCGTCTCCTCCCGGGACGAGGAGAACGGTTCCTCCGGGAGCGACGAGGACGCCGCGGAGGCCGACGCCTGATGCGGCTCGACGTGGTCACGATCTTCCCCGAGTACCTGGAACCCCTGAACGTCTCGCTCGTCGGCAAGGCACGCGCGCGTGGACAGCTGAACGTGCATGTGCACGATCTCCGGGAGTGGACGTACGACCGTCACAACACGGTCGACGACACCCCCTACGGCGGTGGCCCGGGCATGGTCATGAAGACCGAGCCCTGGGGCGACGCCCTGGACTCCGCCCTGGCGGACGGCTACGAGACGGGCTCCCACGGGCCCGTCCTGGTGGTTCCCACCCCCAGCGGTCGCCCCTTCACCCAGGAACTCGCCGTCGAGCTCTCCGAGCGCCCCTGGCTGGTCTTCGCGCCCGCGCGCTACGAGGGCATCGACCGCCGGGTCATCGACGAGTACGCGACGAGGATGCCCGTCTACGAGGTGTCCATCGGCGACTACGTCCTCGCCGGCGGTGAGGCGGCCGTCCTCGTCGTCACCGAAGCCGTGGCCCGGCTGCTGCCGGGTGTCCTCGGCAACGCCGAGTCGCACCGGGACGACTCCTTCGCCCCCGGGGCCATGGCCAACCTCCTGGAGGGCCCGGTGTACACCAAGCCCCCGCAGTGGCGCGGCCGTGAGATCCCCGAGGTGCTGGTCAGCGGCCACCATGGGAAGATCGCCCGATGGCGGCGCGACGAGGCACTGCGCCGCACGACGGCGAACCGGCCCGACCTCATCGAGCGCTGCGCCCCCTCCGCCTTCGACAAGAAGGACCGCGAGATGCTCTCGATCCTGGGCTGGCAGCCGGGCCCCGACGGCCGATTTGGGCGCAGGCCCGAGGCCGTGGAAGAATAGGCCGCTGCTCTACGTCGTCCGGCGTGCGCCCCTGCCACAGGGGGACACGACGCCCGTCCCGACGAGGCAACATCATCTTCGAACCCTCTCCCGTTGATGACCTGTGGCATCAGCGAAGAAAGCAGACAAAATGACTCACCTGCTCGACACTGTCGACAGCGCGTCGCTGCGCACCGACGTCCCGGCCTTCCGCCCGGGTGACACCGTCAACGTCCACGTCCGCGTCATCGAGGGCAACCGCTCCCGTGTGCAGCAGTTCAAGGGCGTAGTCATCCGTCGCCAGGGTGCCGGTGTCCGCGAGACCTTCACGGTCCGCAAGGTCTCGTTCTCCGTCGGCGTCGAGCGCACCTTCCCGGTGCACACCCCGATCGTCGAGAAGATCGAGCTCGTCACCCGCGGTGACGTGCGTCGCGCCAAGCTGTACTACCTCCGTGAGCTGCGCGGCAAGGCCGCGAAGATCAAGGAGAAGCGCGACAACTGACCTCGCGCCGCCGCGGCGATCCGCCGGCGACCGAGCCAGTAAGAAGGCGTCACATGGAGGCCGGATAGCATCTGGCCCCGATGGACACCGACGCACAGCATGTGGAGCGCGACCGCTCCTCCCGCCCTTCCGCTTCCGAGGAGATCTCGGACACAGCGGGGCCGGAGGGGCGGTCGCGTTCTGCGTTCGCCGACCGTGTCGCCGACTGGCTCCCCGGGGGCCGGATCACTCTCACCGTGCTGGTCTGTCTGGTATTTCTGCTGCTGGTCAGCCGCTTCGTGATGCAGCCGTTCGAAATTCCCAGCGGCTCCATGGAGTCCGGATTGAGGATCGGGGACCGCGTTCTCGTAAATAAGTTGGCGTACCGTTTTGGTTCCGAGCCGCAGCGGGGCGACGTCGTCGTGTTCGACGGCACTGGTTATTTCGGGAACGCGGACTACGTCAAACGCGTCGTCGGAGTAGGGGGAGACCACGTGGTCTGCTGCGACAAGGAGGGGAGACTCGAAGTGAACGGCCGATCGGTCGACGAGTCGACATTTCTCCATCGGGGTGACAGTCCGTCCGAGGCGCCCTTCGACATCGTCGTGCCCGAGGGGTCCCTCTTCCTGCTGGGCGATCACCGCAGCCGTTCCCGCGACTCCCGTGACCATCTGGGCTCGCCCGGCGGCGGCATGGTCCCCGTCGGTGACGTCATCGGCAGGGCCGACTGGATCGCCTGGCCCGCGGGCCACTGGACCCGGCTGACGCGTCCCGACGCCTATGCGCGGGTGTCCGCGGCCGGAGGTGCCCATGGGTAACCGTGGAAGGGCGCGCGGGGTCTCCGCCAGCGCCGCCGACAACCTGCTGCCCACCGGCTCCCGGCGCGCCTCCGGAGGCGCCGCCCGGCCCAGCCGGGTCGAGCGGCGCAAGCTCGCCCGCAAGATCAAGCGGCGCAGGCGGCGCTCGACCGTCAAGGAGATACCCCTCCTCGTCGGCGTGGCCGTGCTGATAGCCCTGGTCCTCAAGACCTTCCTGGTGCAGGCCTTCGTGATCCCGTCGGGCTCCATGGAGAACACGATCCAGATCGGCGACCGCGTCCTGGTGGACAAGTTCACCCCCTGGTTCGGCTCCGAGCCCAAGCGCGGTGACGTCGTCGTCTTCAAGGACCCCGGAGGCTGGCTCACCGCCGAGGAGACCAAGAAGAAGGACGACCCCGTGGTCGTCAAGCAGTTCAAGCAGGGGCTGACCTTCATCGGCCTGCTGCCGTCCGACAACGAGAAGGACCTGATCAAGCGGGTCGTCGGCGTCGGCGGCGACACGGTCAAGTGCTGCGACGCCGAGGGCCGGGTGACCGTGAACGGCACACCCCTGACCGAGCCCTACATCTACGCCGGCGACAAACCGTCGGACTTCTCCTTCGAGGTGAAGGTGCCCGAGGGCCGTCTGTTCGTGCTGGGCGACCACCGGGGCAACTCCGCCGACTCCCGTTATCACCGGACCGACAAGTTCAGCGGCACCGTCTCCCAGGACTCGATCGTGGGCCGGGCCATGATCATCGGATGGCCCATCGGTCACTGGACCCGCCTGCAGGAGCCCAGCACCTTCTCGACGGTGGCCGACGCGCCTGGAGGGTCGACCTCCGCTCTCTCTCTGTCGCATAGGGTGGCCCCTGCGGATCCAGACGGATTGATCCCGCTCCCGAGCCCTGCGGAACTCCCGCTCGTTATGGGAGTGGTGGGCCTGCGCCGAATACGGCGCGGGCGGCGGCACGGAGTGAGGAGTGGATGTGGGGGATGTGGCGGTCGGCGCACGGTCCGGACACGAAGGACCAGAAGGTCAGCCGGAGCGGCCCGACGATGCGGCTGCCCCTGCCGTAGAGGACGGTTCGGGTTCAGGGAGTGGCTCCGAGGGCGGGGACGCCTCGACCGGGCGCGCCGAGCGGAACCCGAAGTCCTCGAAGCAGCGCTCGTTCTGGAAGGAACTGCCGATCCTGATCGGCATCGCCCTGGTGCTCGCGCTGCTCATCAAGACATTCCTGGTGCAGGCGTTCTCGATCCCCTCGGACTCGATGCAGAACACCCTCCAGCAGGGTGACCGCGTCCTGGTCGACAAGCTGACCCCGTGGTTCGGCTCGGAGCCGGAGCGCGGCGAGGTCGTCGTCTTCCACGACCCGGACAACTGGCTGGCGGGCGAGCCCACGGCCAACCCGAACGCGCTGCAGACGTTCCTCAGCTGGATCGGCCTGATGCCGTCCGCCGAGGAGAAGGACCTCATCAAGCGGGTCATCGGCGTCGGCGGCGACACGGTCCAGTGCAAGGGCACCGGCCCGCTGACCGTCAACGGCAAGGCCCTGAACGAGGACGCGTACGTGTACGCCGGCAACACCCCGTGCAGCCAGGACGAGGACGGCGGCCAGTTCAAGGTCAAGGTTCCCGAGGGCATGATCTGGGTGATGGGCGACCACCGCCAGAACTCGCGGGACTCGCGCTACAACCAGGCGGACAAGCACCACGGCATGGTTCCGGTGAACGAGGTCGTCGGCCGTGCCATCGTCAAGGCCTGGCCCATCAACCGCTGGGGCACCCTGCCGGTCCCGGACACCTTCGACCAGTCCGGCCTGAACGACAAGGCGGCCGCGGCGGTCGGCTCCCCGGGTGCCGTGGCCCTCGTGGGCGCGGTGCCGCTCGTGCTGCTGCGACGCAGGCGCAAGGCGTCCCAGGACGACTGAGACGCCTCTCGGCCTTCGGGGCCGGCCGGTCCGGATTCCTCCGGAC
>NZ_JBHWVI010000356.1:0-5685 GCF_042737005.1 Streptomyces sp. NPDC060027 | reverse complement strand
ACTGAATGCCTCGCCAGCCCTCAGGGTCCACTCCACCGGGCACAGGAGCCTCCTCGTCGTACGGCTGACGCGTAAACACGAACGATCCGAGGTCCAGATGGCTCACCGAGCCGTCAGGCCGCCGTACCGGCCGCAGAAGCTCGCCCGCGTAGTAGCCGTCGAGCCCCGTCCACGTCCCGTCCCCGTTCGCCCTGAAGCGCGCGCCCCGGCCGACACCCGAGAGCGGGCCCAGCACGAGCCCCCCATCGGCCGGCAGCCGCAGCCCGAAGGCTTGAGTCCCCCAGTACCACTGACCCGCCAACTCCAAGACGTCATGGTCGACTTCGGTCATCGGGCGCCAGGGTTCGGGAATCCGGGGCTCCGCCTCCGCGACGATCCGCACCAGATCGGCGGCGACGGTGAACACGGGCGGACCTGAGGTGCAGTTGGACAGCACCACCGCCGCCACGTCGTCCTCCACGCTGATCACCAATCCGGCGACGAAGCCCGGCAAGGAGCCCCCGTGTCCTACGAGAGTTCGGCCGTCACGGTGCGCGATCTGCAGGGCGAGCCCGTAGGAAGACCCCGCAGCCAGTTCCGCGGTCTCGGGCGGCGCGGCGGGCGCACGCATCTCCCTCACGGACTCCGCGCTCAGCACTCGGTCGTCGCCCTGGGTGAGGAAGACGGCGAAGCGGGCCAAGTCCCCTGTGGTGGACCACAGCTGCCCGGCCGGAGCCATCCGCCCGAGGTCCTCCGCGGGCTCGGGCATCATCGCGTCCGCCCAGGGGTGGACCGCCCATCCCCCCGCGTGCGGCGCCTGCGGGTGACCACTCGTACGGTGCAGGCCGAGCGGTTCCAGAACCTCTCGGCGCAGCACTTCTTCCCAAGGGGCGCCGCGTAGCTCCTCGACCAGCGCTCCGAGCAACGTGTAGCCGGGGTTCGAGTAGTGGTGCCGCCGGCCGACCGGGTGCCGGAACGGCTGCTCGCCCAGGACGTCGGACAGTTCGGGACGCAGCGAGCCCGGTGTGCGCTCCCACCACGGCGCGGGCGACTCGGCGGCCAGCCCTCCGGTGTGTGCGAGCAGTTGGGAGATGGTGACCTCCCCCGCTCCGGTGCCGGGTACATGCTTCTCCAGCGGGTCACCGAGGTCCAGGACGCCTTCGTCGCGCAGGCGCAGTACGAGAACGGCGGTGAAGGTCTTGGTGATGGAGCCGATCCGGTACTGCACGTTCTCGTCCGGCCCGTGACCGTCCACCGAGGTCCGCGCCCCGTTCCAGACCGCCTTCCCGCCTCGGACCACCGTCGCTACGAGCGACGGCGCCCGTCCCTCGCTCTGCGCGACGGCAATACGGTGCAGCAGGGCTCGGCGTGTGCCGGGAAGGAGATCATCGTGGGGTGTCGTCATGACACCAGTCCACCCGTCCCGCCACCGAACGTCGAGCGGATTAACCCGAGGCGGCCCCGCAGGGCGCCTGTAGGGTCTCGCCGCCGACGACATGTCGATCTTCTGTGACCTGCTGGTTCTCTGTTGTCTCACCGCGATGTCACCCAAGATCAGTCTCAGATCGCGCACCGATGAGTTTCCCGCGCCGCGCCGGTCTGTACGCGTAAGACCGACTCACGGAAAGCTGGCGCCATGCGGAAACTGATCTACGGCATGAACCTGACCCTGGACGGCTACATCGCCGCGCCCGGCGACGACATCGGCTGGAGCGGACTGCCGAGCGACGAACTGTTCCAGTGGTGGCTCGACCACGAGCAGGCGAGTGGCCTGTCGCTGTACGGGCGCAAGCTGTGGGAGACGATGAGCTCCTACTGGCCGACCGGCGACCAGCAGCCCAGCGTCACCCCGGCCCAGATCGAGTTCGCGCGGAACTGGCGGGACACGCCGAAGGTGGTGTTCTCCTCGACGATCGACAAGGTCGACTGGAACACCCGCCTGGTCACCGGCGACGCGATCGCCGAGATCACCCGGCTCAAGGCCGAGGACGGCGGCCCCATGAACATCGGCGGCGCGACGCTCGCCGGGGCGGCCATGCGGGCCGGGCTGATCGACGAGTACGTGATCGCCGCCCATCCGGTCCTGGTGGGCGGCGGTACGCCGTTCTTCACCGCGCTGGACAGCTGGGTGAACCTGAACCTGGTGGAGTCGCGGACGCTTCCCTGCGGCGTGATCCTGACCAGGTACGAGACGAGGCGCTGAGCAGCAGCACCCCCGCGCCAGTCTCACGGTGATGTCTTATACGACTACGACATCGGTACGACACGGCCCGTGAGATTACGACATCAGCCGCGAGTCCCTACAAGGGCGCCGGATCAGGTCTGTGCCATGTCCACGAAGCGTGAGTAGTGACCCTGGAAGGCCACCGTGATCGTGGCCGTCGGACCGTTACGGTGCTTGCCGACGATGATGTCGGCCTCGCCGGCACGCGGGGACTCCTTCTCGTAGGCGTCCTCACGGTGAAGCAGGATGACCATGTCGGCGTCCTGCTCGATCGAGCCGGACTCACGCAGGTCGGAGACCATGGGCTTCTTGTCCGTGCGCTGTTCGGGGCCACGGTTGAGCTGCGACAGCGCGATCACCGGCAGTTCCAGCTCCTTGGCCAGCAGCTTCAGGTTTCGCGACATGTCGGAGACCTCCTGCTGGCGGCTCTCGGAGCGTTTGCCGCCCGACTGCATCAGCTGGAGGTAGTCGATGATCACGAGCTTCAGGTCACTGCGCTGCTTGAGGCGGCGGCACTTGGCACGGATCTCCATCATCGACAGGTTCGGCGAGTCGTCGATGTAGAGGGGCGCGGCCGAGACGTCCGGCATACGACGGGCAAGCCGGGTCCAGTCCTCGTCGGTCATCGTGCCGGACCGCATGTGGTGCAGGGCCACGCGCGCCTCGGCCGACAGCAGGCGCATCGCGATCTCGTTGCGGCCCATTTCGAGCGAGAAGATCACACTGGGCATGTTGTGCTTGATCGAGCAGGCTCGGGCGAAGTCCAGGGCCAGCGTCGACTTACCCATGGCGGGACGAGCCGCGATGATGATCATCTGGCCGGGGTGCAGGCCGTTGGTGAGCGAGTCGAGGTCGGTGAAGCCGGTCGGTACGCCGGTCATCTCCCCCGAACGCGATCCGATCGCCTCGATCTCGTCGAGCGCGCCCTCCATGATGTCGCCGAGCGGCAGATAGTCCTCGGTGGTGCGCTGCTCGGTGACCGCGTAGATCTCCGCCTGGGCGCTGTTGACGATCTCATCGACGTCGCCGTCGGCCGCGTAACCCATCTGCGTGATGCGTGTGCCCGCCTCGACCAGGCGGCGCAGGACCGCGCGCTCGTGCACGATCTCCGCGTAGTACTCGGCGTTCGCCGCGGTCGGGACCGTCTGCACAAGCGTGTGCAGATAGGGCGCACCGCCGACCTTGGTGATCTCACCCCGCTTGGTGAGCTCGGCCGCGACCGTGATGGGGTCGGCCGGCTCGCCCTTCGCGTACAGGTCGAGGATCGCTCCGTAGATGGTCTCGTGCGCCGGCCGGTAGAAGTCGTGGCCCTTGAGCACCTCGACGACGTCGGCGATGGCGTCCTTCGACAGGAGCATGCCGCCGAGGACGGACTGCTCGGCGTCGAGGTCCTGCGGCGGTACCCGTTCGAACGACGAGCCGCCGCTTTCCCATGAGCCGTTGTCCCGGTCACGGTCGTGCTGCTCGTCACGGCCGCGGCCGCCACTCCCACGCCGGCGGGACGAGGGCAGACGATCACTGGGACCACTGTCCGCCCAGGGGTCGTCCAAGGGCTCGGAAATACTCACCGAGCCACCTCCTCCCGTCCGCGGAGCGGACCTAGCAGTGCCCTTAATTTCTACGGCACGGCACTGACAACTGAGCTGCCCAACTCCGGTTCTCACGCGTCGGTTTTGCGTGGTTTCCGAGGACGGAGGAGAGAACGGGCGCCGCACCACGTTAGGCCCGCGGGCACCGTCAGCCAATCTGGTTATCCACAGGCCATGTGGACGACGGCCCCGATGCTGTGGAGAACTCCACAAAACCTGTGCACGACCCGGTGGACAGCCCTGTGAACAAGCCCTCACCTCTTCCGGGGAACCTGCTCTGACCTGGCCTTTTCCCATCCACCGGCTGTGCAGAAGAAAAACTTCCTCGGTCGGATCAAGATCGCTGCAAACGGTGCACCGCGACACGCTCCACCCAACAGAGAGTAAGGGGCCTTTGCGCATTGCATCTCTTACCTGTGGAAGATTAGATTGGTGCTCATGACACAGGCTCCCGCGGTACCCAAGGCCGCCCGGCGCCGGCACGACCGAGAGATCGTCGCGCTGGCCGTTCCGGCCTTCGGCGCACTCGTCGCCGAGCCTCTTTTCGTGATGGCCGACAGCGCCATCGTCGGTCATCTCGGTACCGCGCAGCTGGCCGGACTCGGCATCGCCTCGGCCCTCCTCATGACGGCTGTCGGAGTCTTCGTCTTCCTCGCCTACGCCACTACGGCCGCAGTCGCCCGCCGAGTCGGCGCCGGCGATCTGCGAGCCGCGATCCGCCAGGGCATGGACGGCATCTGGCTCGCCCTGCTCCTCGGCGCGGTCGTCATCGCCGTCGTACTGCCCACGGCACCTTCCCTCATGGAGTTGTTCGGCGCATCCGACACCGCGGCTCCGTACGCGACGACGTATCTGCGGATCTCGGCATTCGGCATTCCCGCCATGCTCGTCGTGCTGGCCGCCACCGGCGTACTGCGCGGACTCCAGGACACGAGGACCCCGCTGTACGTCGCCGTCGGGGGCTTCGTCGCCAACGCGGTTCTCAACGTCGTCCTTGTCTACGGCGCCGATCTCGGCATCGCCGGCTCCGCCTGGGGCACCGTCATCGCTCAGTGCGGCATGGCCGCCGTCTACCTGAACGTCGTCATCCGCGGAGCCCGGAAGCACGGCGCCTCCCTGCGTCCGGATGCCAACGGGATACGAGCCAGTGCCCAGACCGGAGCTCCCCTGCTCGTCCGTACGCTGTCGCTCCGGGCGATCCTCCTGATCGCCACGGCTGTCGCCGCCCGGCTGGGGGACGCCGACATGGCGGCCCACCAGATCATCCTGTCGCTGTGGAGCCTGCTCGCGTTCGCGCTCGACGCCATCGCCATCGCGGGTCAGGCCATCATCGGGCGCTATCTCGGCGCCGATGACGCCCAAGGCGCCCGTGAGGCATGCCGCCGCATGGTGCAGTGGGGTGTCGTCACCGGAGTCGTGCTCGGTCTGCTGGTCATAGCGGCTCGCCCCCTGTTCCTTCCGCTGTTCAGCAGCGACGCGGGCGTGCAGGACGCGGCGCTGCCTGCTCTGGTGATGGTGGCCGTCTCCCAGCCGATCTGCGGGATCGTCTTTGTCTTGGACGGCGTCCTGATGGGTGCGGGAGACGGGCCTTACCTGGCCTGGGCCATGCTGATCACGCTGGCTGTCTTCATCCCCGTCGCCCTGCTCGTCCCCTTCCTCGGTGGCGGGCTGACCGCGCTCTGGGGAGCGATGACCCTGATGATGACCATGCGGATGCTGACGCTATGGCTGCGCTCTCGCTCGGGCCGCTGGATCGTCACGGGCGCGACGCGCTGACGTACGCCGACCGTTTCACGTGAAACGAGGGTTTCACGTGAAACGACGAGCCCGGTCATCCACGGAGAACGCGCGAGAACGCGCTCGTGAGACGCAGAAGGGCCGCACCCCTCGGGG
>NZ_JBHWVI010000355.1:0-5872 GCF_042737005.1 Streptomyces sp. NPDC060027 | reverse complement strand
GCAGGGCCCCGGGGCCGAACCCTCCGGGGCCCTGCCGCGCTCCGGGGCGGGCGCACCGGTCAGGATTCGAGAAGCCACACCCGCCTCCCCCGGCTTAGCGTGAACGCACCGTCGGAACGCCGACGGCACGACAGTCGGCCGACACGGCCACCACGCATCACGGAGGAGTCGCCATGACCGCCGGGCTCAAGACCATCATCTATCCCGTCAAGGACCTCGCACAGACAAAGGCCCTGTTCAGCGCGCTGCTGGGCGTGGAGCCGTATGTGGACGAGCCGTACTACGTCGGCTTCAAGGACGCGGGCCAGGATGTCGGCCTGGACCCGAGCGGCCACTCCAAGGGCCTGACCGGTCCGGTCCCCTTCTGGCACGTCGACGACATCAAGGAGCGGCTGTCGGCCCTGCTCGACGCGGGCGCCGAGACCCTCCAGGAGATCCAGGACGTGGGAAACGGCAGGCTGATCGCGTCGGTCAAGGACGCGGACGGCAACCTCGTCGGGCTGATCCAGGACCCCGCCGCCTAGGGACGGCCGACCGACCGGCTGCGTCCGCATCCCACCCCTTGCCGACGGCCGGCGATGGGATGCGGGCGCACTAGTTGCACACTCAACTAGTGGCCGGATCTCTGTTACCGTTCAGTTATGGCAACGAAGACGCCCAGTGCCCGCCTGGAGGACCAGTGGCGGGACATCCTCTCGGTGCACGCACGCACGATGTGCGAGATCGACCGCGTGCTGCATCCGCACGGCCTCGGAGCCAGTGACTTCGAGGTCCTGGACATCCTCGCCTCGGGCACGGTCTCGGAGCCGGGCGAGCAGTGCCGGGTACAGAACATCGCGGGCGGGGTCCATCTGAGCCAGAGCGCGCTGTCCCGGCTCATCGGCCGCCTGGAGAAGGACGGCCTGGTGGAACGCACCGTCTGCCAGGAGGACCGTCGCGGAGTATGGGTCGCCCTCACCCCGAAGGGCCGCGACCTGCACGCCGAGGTGCTCCCCCTGCAGCGGTCGGTGCTCGCCCGCATGCTGAACGACTGACCGCCTCCCGGATTGCGAGCGCGGGGGTGGCGTTCGGCTGCGCGGACCTCGGGTGAGGCGTTGAGCGACCGCCCGGTCGCGGGAATTGCCGGGACGGCGGCGCACTTCAGGATGCGTCCGCGAGCAGCGACACCCGACGCCCTGCCCCGCCTCGGCCGCGCCCGGGGCGGCTGCCACGGACATGGCTGTGGCGGCTCGTCGTACGGGGGCAGCCGTCGGCGGAGAGAGGGGCGGGGCGGAAGCGTGAGCAGCCGCGGGGCGGGGCTCGGAAGAGTGGGCCGCCGCGGGGCGGCGCTGCCGTCAGCCCTACGGCCGGACCAGCAGCGTGCGCACACCCTCGGAAGTGAGGGTCAGTCCGTGCGGTGAGTTGGCGTCGATCGTGAGGGCCAGATCGTCCGACGGCCACTGGGAGGCGAGCGCGCCGAGCGGCACGAGACGGTAGCGGGAGACGGACGGGAGGAGCCCGGCCATCTCCTGCTCGGAGGTGAACACCGGAACCACCTGTTCGCCGCCGGGCTGCTCCAGGACGGGCAGAGCGACGGCCGTGGGATCGGCGACGTCCGCGTCGGTGGCGTCGTCCGGCACGGGCACCAGCACATCGCTGCCGGCCAGCGTGTCCAGCGCCGCGGGGTCCTGCGTGTTCTCGGCGAGGGTGTTCAGTGCCTCCTGGGCGGGGGTCGCCGCTGCTGCGGTGGGGTGGTGGTTGTTCAAGGGCGTGTCCATGGCAGATCCCGGGGTAGTGGCGGGCGGGCGGCCACCCGGGCCGGTCTCGCTCCCGGGCGCATCGACCGACGCGTACCCAACGCACACCACGCCATTCATCCTGGTCCCTTCTCCTCCGACGCAGGGAGCCGATACCCCCTTGTCCGGCCCGGGGCGGGAAGCGGCGATCCGTTGTCCCCCACCCGGGACCGGAAGCGGCGATCCGTTGTCCGGCCGGGGCCGGGAGCGGCGATCACGGGCCGTGCTCGGGGCCGGGAGCTGCGATCCGTTGTCCAGCCGGGGCCGGGAGTAGCGATCACGGTGTCGTGCTCGGGTGCGGGAGCCGCGAACCGCTGTCGTGGTCGGGCGTGAGGCGCCCGGCGTGACCGCGGTGATCGCCGCTACCGCACCTGCGCACCGGGCGCGGGTCATTCGAGGCAAGCGCTGTGCGAGGCGGCGGCTACTTCAGGTACGGGCCGGCCGCTCCGATCTTGCCGGGCCCGTTCAGCACATACACCCGCAGGTTTCCCGTCCCGGGTGCGGCCACCGACAGCGTGCCGTTCGACACGGCCTTCACGTCACCGGTGACGGCGTCCGTGTACGTGCCGTTGGGGATGCCGGTGTACGTCGCGGCGCCGGTGACCGTGACGAGCGCGAAGCTGTCGGTGGAGCCACTGGTGTAGCGGCGCTTGAAGGCCATCGAGCCGCTGATGCCGTCCGTCGAGTACTGGCCCGACTGCAGGGCCGGGATCGCCCGGCGGATCTGGTTGAGCCGCTGGAGGTGCTTGACCAGCGGCTGTGCGAGGGTCGTCGCGACCTCGCCGCTCGCGGAGTCGACCTTGCCGAAGTCGGAGGCCGTGACGCTGCCCGCGAGATGGCCGCCGTAGTACGCGCGCCCGGTGGTCGCCAGCGGGCAGGTCGGCCCGCAGTCGATCTGCTTGCCCTTCTGGAACTCGATCTCCGATCCGTAGTACAGCGTGGGAATGCCGCGGAAGGTCCACATCAGCGCCATGTTCTCGGCCCAGGCGTCGGTGCCGCCGCTGTAGCGGGTGCTCGACTTGTTCGGGCCGTAGTCGTGGCTGTCGACGTAGACGACGTTGTACGTGGCGTCGTTGACGGAGTCGTCGGAGTCCTTGCCGTTGCTGTAGGCGTTCTGCGCGTCGCCGAAGTTCATGTGCATGCGCATGTCGATGATGTTCATGCCGGAGAACTGGCTGCGGTCCGGTGTGTGGTAACTGTTCCCGCTGAGGAAGGCGTTGGCGGAGGTGGGCTGGTTGCCGGTGCCGAGCTGTTCCTCGTAGTTGTACTGCTCGATCGCTGCCGTCACGTCGTCCGCGCTGTACTCCTTGCGTTCCTTCCAGGTGAAGAACTGCGCGGAGTGGTTCACCGAGCCGCGGTTCCACTTGTCGTTGACGAAGGCGCCCACCTCGCCGAAGACGAAGAAGTTCTTCGCCGCCTCGGTGCCGAACCGCTGGGTGACCCGGTCGTAGATGGCGGGCAGGAAGCGGCGGTTCCAGGTGACGCGCGGAATGTGGACGGCGGTGTCGACGCGGAACCCGTCGACGCCCATGTCGATGTACTTGTCGTACGCGCCGATCAAGTAGTTCTGGACGGTGGCGTTCTCGGTGTTGAAGTCGGCGAGGTCCTCGTGCAGCCAGCACGAACGGGAGTCCTCGCCCTCCCAGTTGCCGATCCAGCACTGGTGGTAGTACGCCTTCGGGAACATGCCCGAAGTCGGGCTTGGCCACTGGCAGTTGTATACGGTGTAGCCCTCGGCGCTCTTTCCTCCGGTGGGCTTGCCCCAGTTGAGGCAGGTGTTGCCGGACGGTTCGGCGGTCGACCACAGGTCACCGTTGTAGTACGACTTCCCCGACTTGGGCTCGACGGTCAGGCCGTCGTACTCGAAGCCCTCGTTCCTCTCGTCGTAGTACCAGCTCCACTGGGAGTCCCGCACGCCGTAGACGGTCGGGGTGAACAGGCCCTTGGCGCCCCAGCGGGAGCTGTGGTTGTAGACGACGTCCTGGTAGATCTTCATGCCCTTGGCGTGGGCCGCGTTGATCAGGTCCTGGTAGGAGGCTCCGGCGGACTCCAGGCGCGGGTCGACCTTGTAGAAGTCGTAGCCGTGATAGCCGTGGAAGTCGTAGTCCGAGCGGTTGAGGACGACCGGGGTGATCCAGACCGCCGAGAACCCGAGCGCCTTGATGTAGTCGAGTTTGCCGACGAGACCCTTGAAGTCGCCGCGGAACATGGGGTCGTTGTTGGCCGCGTTGCCCGACTTGACGTCCTGGCTGCCGCCGCGGTTGTTGGAGCTGTCGCCGTCGTAGAAGCGGGCGGTGAGGACGAAGTAGATCGGGTCCTTGCGCGGGTCGGTGCCGAGTGGCGTCCCCGAGGCCGGGGCGGGGGCCTTCTCCCCGGTCGTGACGGTGGCCGCGGCGGAGGCGGGCGAGGTGTTCCCGGCCGCGTCGACCGCCTTGACCGTATAGGTGTACTCGGTCTTCTCCTCCAGTCCCGTGTCGGAGTACACCGTCGAGCCGACGTCGGTGACGACGGTTCCCTTCGTGCCGCCGGTGCGGGTGAGCTGGTACTTCGTCACGGCGGTGTCGTCGGTCGCCGGGTCCCAGCTCACCACCACCGAGGTGTTGGTGGCGGTCGCCGTGACCTTCGTGGGGGTGGTCGGTGCCTCGGTGTCGGGCTCTTCGGCGGCGCACGGGTCCTTGGCGTCGGCGGTCACGGACCGGTCCTTCACCGTCGTGGTGCCGGCCGGGATCGCGTAGTCGGTGCCGTTGTTGTTGTCCCAGACGCCGTTGCCGTTGTTGAAGGCCGCCTTGAGCGAGGTCGCCGTACCGATGTCGAGGGTCTTCTTCCACCAGCCGGTGCAGGCGGTCTCCATGCCGACGCCGGGGGCCGTCGTCCAGGAGCCGCCCGTGGGCGCGTAGTGGAGGTTGGCCGTGGTCCAGCCGAAGGTGGCGGTCGAGTAGAACACGGTGGCCTGGTGGCCGCTGCCCGTGCCGGTGTCGGCGCACGGGTCGCTGTGGGCGATCACGCCGTCCTTGACGGTGATGGTGCCGGTGCCCAGCGCGTAGTTGCTGCCACCGTTGTTGTCCCAGGTGCCGCTTCCGTTGTTGAAGGTGGCCTGCAGTCCGGCGGCCGAGCCGAGGTCGACGGTCTTCTTCACCCAGTCCGTGCAGGCCGCCTCCATCTGGACGCCGGGCACGGTGGTCCAGGAACCGCCGTCGGGGGCGTAGTGCAGGTAGGTGGTCGGCCAGTTCTTGGTCTTCGTGTAGTAGAAGACGGTCGCCGTCGTGGAGGTGGCGGCCGTGCTCTCCATGGGGACGGCCTTCGTGTCCGGCGGGGTCAGTCCGAACAGTCCGGTCACCGCCAAGAGCGCCATGAGCACTCTCCATGGCGGGCGTTGGCGTCTGCGGCTCATGGGGGCGGCTCCAATGCGGGTGCGGGGAAGGGGAGTTGTCTTGCAAGAAGAACCGGCAAGTTCCTGAAAGCCCCTGCGGCCGGGAAGCTACAGGTACATGACAGCGACGTAAAGAGATCTCGCAACGACCGGAACGCGGAGCGAAATCGGACCAGGAATGGTGGTCGTCGCCCCGAGCGCGCAGCGAGGACAACCGGCCGCTCACGACCGCCGAGGGGCGTGAGTCGCCGCCGCTCGGTCTTGCGCAGGTCAAGATTCGCCCGGGCGAAGGCAATCCCGGAGACACGCGGTGAGAAGCTGTGGCCGAACCGGCGTATTCAAGGCGGAGGGGCATCAGCAGCCCGAGCCCGAGCCCTTCCCCGACCGGAGGTACCGCAAGCGTGACCATGACCAAGGCAGCCCCGCCACCGGTTCACCGGCCGAACGGGGACGACGGCCGGGGCCGGCCGGGCGGAGGCGACCGCCAGGGCCGACAGGGCTGGAACCTCAGCTCCCCGCTCGCCCTGACGATGCTCCTGCTGCTGGTCATCGCGTCACAGGGCCCGATCCGCGGGGCGCTGTCCACACCGGTGATGCAGAGCTGGATGACCGTGTTCGTCGCGGTGGTGGTCCAGGCGCTGCCCTTCCTCGTGCTCGGTGTGCTGCTGTCGGCGGTCATCGCGGTGTTCGTGCCGCCGTCGTTCTTCGCCCGCGCGCTGCCCCGGCG
>NZ_JBHWVI010000354.1:0-5896 GCF_042737005.1 Streptomyces sp. NPDC060027 | reverse complement strand
TCTCCCTCACTCACCTACTCACCTGCCACCTGGGACCCAGTCCCAGGAGTTCGAGGAGGAGCCGGACACGGTCCAGGTCCAGGAGCTGGAGACGCTGAAGCTCCAGGTGGAGCCGGTCGAACTCCAGCCGGGGTCGTTGCGCGGGTTCCGGCCGTCGTCCCAGTGCGCGTTGTGCCACACCCCGTCCTTCTCGCCGGGGCACGGGTCCGAGCAACTGGGCACCCACTGGCCGCCGGTGTCGACGAAGGCGGCGCTCGCCCAGGCGTGGGCGCCGACCAGCCAGTACCAGTTGGTGTCGCCGAAGACGCTCTGTCCGGTCACCGCGCACTGGACGCGGTCCTGACTGCCCGGTGAGAGCGCGCCCACGACGGGCGAGTTCGTGCTGGGCTGGAGTCGCAGGTTCAGTTCTCCACGGGAGACGACGGTGCCCCAGACGGGACCGCCGGAGCCGCCGCTGTCGGTGTGCGCCGACGGAGCCGCCGCCATGGAGGTGCCTGCGGCCGCGACGGTCAGTACACCGCCGCTGAGCAGGGCCGCGGCAAAAGTCCGCAGGGCGGGGGTGGTGCGCATATCGGCCTCCTTTTCCCCCAGATCCAGGAAACACCCGTTCGGGTGAGGGCTCCACCGGAGCGGGCGGAGCCCTTGGGGCGACTGGGATGCGCGGGGTGGGAGGTGGAGTGGGGAGGCCGTCGAAGAGGGCCGAACGGGGGTCGGAACACGGATTCGGGCGTGGCGGCTCCCCGTTCGGCTTGTCGTATGCGCCCATTTGCAGTCAACCCGCTCGCGGACGGCGGCCGGGAGGCCTTGCCTGAAGAGGTGTCCCCTCGTGTCCGGAGCGCTCTCTCGACCGTGCTGATCGGCCTCGCCTGCCTGCTCGCGCCGCTCGGCGCGCTGTCGACCTGGGCGATGTACGGGCTCGGCGATTCCGCGCGGTACGAGGCCACCATGGCGCCGCTCGCCGCCGACGCCGACGTACGGGACGCGATCGCGGCCGGCGTCACCGACGGCATCCTGCGCGAAGTCCACGTACGGCCAAGGCTCCAGGGGCCGGTGAACCATTTCGTGCGAGACGCGGTGCTCTCGTTCACCGAGACCGAGGCGTACCGCACGGCGTGGGAGGCCGCCAATCTGGCCGCGCACGAAGCCGTGATGCGGGCGCTGCGCGAGGACCGCGAGGGTGCCGTGACCGTCGACCTCGCACCCGTCACCGAGCGGGTCAAACGCCGACTCGCCGACGACCACATGCCGTTGGCCGGCCGCATCCCCGTCGAGCACACCGAGATCACCGTGCTCGGGGCCGAGGACATGGCCCGGCTCCGGAAGGGGTTCCACGTGCTCGAACTCGCCGGTTTCTGGCTGCCGGTGGCGTCGGTCGTCTTCGCGGCGGCCGGGATCGTCGTCGCCGTGTGCCGCCGCCGGGCGGTCCTCGCGACGGGCCTCGGCACCGCGCTGGGCGCCACGCTGCTCGGCGTCGCGATCACCGTGGGCCGCAGGCTCACCCTC
This sequence comes from Streptomyces sp. NPDC060027, assembly GCF_042737005.1. Lineage (NCBI taxonomy): Bacteria > Bacillati > Actinomycetota > Actinomycetes > Kitasatosporales > Streptomycetaceae > Streptomyces > Streptomyces sp. NPDC060027. Next base: position 4,393 of record NZ_JBHWVI010000354.1, on the reverse strand, counting down.
GACGACCTGCCGCGCGACGTGTCCCGCACGGCCGCGGGCGCCGTGTACGACGCCCTGACCGAGACCCTCCGGGTCGTCTGCTGGCTGCTGCTGGCCATGGGTCTGACGGTGGCTCTGACCGCCGTGCTCGTCGGCGTCTGCGCGCGCTACCGGCAGGCGGCCAGGGCGGCGGCGCCGGCTCCCGCGGAGCAGTCGACACAGGTCGGCGTCTGACCCCGCGCCGAGCGGACGGACCGTCCGGCCCGCACCGGGGGCGCCCGCGGCCCGGCATCGCGTCGGGCAACCCTCCACCACCGCACCCCGTCTTCGGGGGAGGATTCGGACACCTCACCCGGACGAGCGGAAGGCGGGGAGTTGGACACTGCGGCGGCTGAGTGGACGGGCGCGGAGGATCCGCCGTACCGGGAGCGGCGGGGCGGCCGGACCTTCGGGGTCTGGGTGGCCGGTCTGCTGCTGGCCGGGGTGAGCGTCGTCGTCGGATGCCGGGCGGCCGACACCGACGGGATCACGCCCGTACCTCAACTGCTGGCTTTCCTGCCGTGGTTGCTCGTACCGACCGGCCTCGCCCTGCTGCTCGCCCTGCTCGCGCGCTGGCGGCCGGGTCTGGTGTGGGGGGTCGCCCTCCTGGGGTTCGTCGCCTGGTTCATCGAGCCCTACGGCAGTGCCGCCGAACCCGGCGGGAGTCCGCTCGCCGGGCTCCGGGTCATGACCTCCAACGTGGAGTTCGGGCGGGGGACCGGTTCGCTGATCGAGGCCGTCCGGCGGCGTAAGCCCGACATCCTGTTCGTCGAGGAGTGCGACTACGGGTGTTCGCGGGCACTGAAGGACGCCTTCGGAGGCGGCGAAGGCGTGTATCCGTACCGGGAGGCCGTCGAGGGGGCCGGGTCCGACGGATCCGTCGTCATGAGCCGGTTCCCGCTGAAGGGCGCCGACGGTGTACGCGGGACCATGGGCATGCCGGGAGCCGTCGCCGACGTACGGGGCCACGCCGTCCGGCTGCAGCTCGCCCATCCGATGCCCCCGCTCCCGGGCCGACTCGGCGTCTGGCGGCGCGAACTGGGCGAACTGCGCGACTACGCGGCGCGGTCCCGTGAACCCACCGTCCTCGCCGGGGACTTCAACGCCTCCCAGGACCACGCCGCCTTCCGCCGCATCCTCGACACCGGACTGCGCGACAGCGCCCGGCTCGCGGGCTCCCCGCGGACCCCGAGTTGGCCGGCCAGGACCACACCGACGTTCGGCGCGCAGATCGACCACGTCCTCGTCTCCGCCGACTTCTCCGCGGACCGGGCCGTCTTCCTGCGGATCAGCGGCAGCGACCACCGCGCCCTCGTCGTCGACCTCACCCTCCACCAGCGGGATTGAGCCGGGAGCCGTCCTCCGGATACCCCCATACTTGGGGACATGTCCCGCGAGTTCCCCATCGGCCTCACCCCTCCCGACTGGCTGGTCAGGAACCTCCAACCGCAGCGGGCACCCGTCAACCGGCCCGCCGCCGTACGCGCCGCCGTCGCCCTGTCGCTCCCCCTCGCCATCGGCCTCGCCTACGGCCGTCCCGCGTACGGCGCCCTCGCCTCCATGGGCGCGCTGTCCGGAGTCATCAGCGACACCGCGGACGCGTACCGCATGCGGATCTTCAACATCGCGCTCCCGCAGTTCTTCGGCGCGATCGGCGTCACCATCGGCGCCCTGACGTTCGGGCACGGCTGGGTCGCCGTCACCGCGGTGACCGGGGTCGCCCTGGTCTCCGGGATGATCTCCTCGATCGGCGCCGTCGCCTCCGTCACCGGACTGCTGCTGCTCCTCAACTGCGTGATCGGCGCCGGACTTCCGCTGCCCGGCGACTGGTGGCTCGCCCCGGTCCTGATGTCCGGCGGCGGGCTCCTCGTCCTCGCCCTGGCCCTGCTCGCCTGGCCGCTGCGCTCGGGGGTGCCGGAACGGTCCGCCGTCGCCGACACCTACCGCAAGGTCGCCGACCTGCTCGCCGCGAGCGGCACCGACGCCTACGAAGACCTCCGCGTCGCCGTCACCCAGTCCCTCAACCAGGCGTACGACGTCGTCCTCGCCCGGCGCGCCTTCCACCACGGCCGCAGCCCCGACCTCGTCCGGCTGCTCGCCCAGCTCAACGCCGTCACCCCGGTCGTGGAGGCCGCCCCCGCGGCCCACCAGCGGGCCGCGCCGCTGCCCGCCGAGATCCCCGCCGCCGTACGCCGCCTCGCCGAGGCCGTCGAGGCCGGCGACACCGGCCCGCTGGAACTGCGCCTGCCCACCCCGGTCGACGAGACCGCGCGCGCGGTCGACCACGCCCTGCGGCACGCCTCCGGCGTCGTCACGGACCGGTCCCCCGACGCGCGCGCCCTCGACGACCGCCTCGGCCGGCCCGCCACGCTCCGCGTCCGCGCCGCCCGCGCCACCCGCAACGTCCTGCTGTCCTCCGCATCCTGGCGCTACGGCACCCGCCTCGCCCTGTGCATCGGCCTCGCCCAGGTGCTGGTCTCGACCGTCGCGGTGCCGCGCTCCTACTGGGTCGCGCTCACCATCACGTTCGTCATGAAGCCCGACTACGGCTCCGTCTTCTCCCGGGCGCTGCTGCGCGCGATCGGCACGGTCGCCGGTCTGGTGGTCGCGGCGGCCGTGCTGACCGTGGTGCCGCGCGGCTGGTGGGACGTGCCCGTGATGATGCTGCTCGCCTCGCTCATCCCGGTCCTGACCCCCCGCGGCTACGGCTATCAGACCGCCGCCATCACCCCGGTGATCCTGCTGCTGTCCGACAACCTCAACCACCAGGGCACCGGGCTCATCGTGCCCCGCCTCGTCGACTCCCTCGTCGGCTGCGCGATCGCCCTGGTGGCCGGGTACCTCCTCTGGCCGGAGAGCTGGCACGCCCGGGTCGGCGACCGGCTCGCGGACGCGGTCGCCGACACCGCCGGCTATGTCGAGCTGGCCTTCGGGGACACCGCCGAACCCGCGGCCCGCGCCCGCAGCCGGCGCCGCCTGTATCGCGACCTCTCCTCCATCCGTACGGAGTTCCAGCGCGCCCTGACCGAACCGCCGCCCAACGGGCGCCGGGCCGCCGCCTGGATGCCGCTCGTCGTCGCCGTCGAACGGATCGTGGACGCGACGACCGCCGCGCGGGTCCACGTGAAACAGGGCGCGGCCGAGCCGTCGTCGGTCGAGATCTGCACCGTCGCGCTTCAGCTGCGGGAGCTGTCCGAGGGACTGCGCGAGACGGACGTGCTCGTCGCCGTCCGCACCGACCTCACCGGCCCCTCGGGCAGCGTGCTCGAACCGGTACGGCAGGAGGTCGCGGCGGCCAGGGCGATCGCCTCACCGCATTGACGCGCTTTACCTTCCCCTTGCGATCCGTTCACACAAGCGTGACACCGGGGAGGGCGCGCGACGGAACGCAGAAGTCCGACAAATCCCCGCGACGGGAAAGTGAACCCGTGGGCGCCGTAAGGGGGTTGACGTGTCCGTCGTCCGGTGTGCCGCCCCTGCCGAAGATCACCTTCTGTGGCCGCTAACCTTACGTGTCCGTCCTGGCCAGGGATTGACGGGATCAACTCACGCGAAGGGTTGCGCACATGGGCATTCTCACTCTCCTGCGGAATGCGTTCGGCCGCTCACGCAAGGGTCGTGACGCCGACGTGGAGACCTCGCGAGAGGCAACGTCGACTCCGACGGTCCCGGCTCCCGCCACGGAGCCGGCACCGTCCCCGGAGGCCGAGCCGGCCTCCGCCCGGGTGACGGAGGCCGAGCCGAAGATTCCGGCTCCCGCCTCCGAGCCCCAGCCCTCCGTCGTCGACGAGCTGGTTTCGGCCGCCTTCGACAACGTGACGGTGCCGAAGCAGACCTCGTCCCCCGCTTCGGAGGGGACCCCCACGGCAGAACAGCCGACGGAAAAGACCCCGGAACCACCCACAGAGGCAAACCCGGAACCGAAGCCGGAGCCGACGGCCGCGACCGAGGCGGAGCCGCTCGCCGAGGCCGAGCCCGAGGCCGAGCCGGTTGCTGAGGCTGAGGCCGTCGCCGTTGCCGAGGCTGAGCCCGCGGCCGAGGCGGAGCCGGTTGCCGAGCCGGTTGCCGAGCCCGTTGCCGAGCCCGTTGCCGAGGCCGAGGCAGAGCCCGTCGCCGAGACGGAGGCCGAGCCGGTCGTAGAGGCCGAGCCGGAGGCCGTGGTCGAGGCGGAGCCGGTCGTCGAGGCCGAGCCCGTCGCCGTGGTCGAGGCGGAGCCGGTCGTCGAGGCCGAGCCCGTCGCCGTGGTCGAGGCGGAGCCGGTCGTCGAGGCCGAGCCCGTCGCCGTGGTCGAGGCGGAGCCGGTCGTCGAGGCCGAGCCCGACGCCGAGGTCGAGGCGGAGCCGGTCGTCGAGGCCGAGCCCGTCGCCGTGGTCGA
>NZ_JBHWVI010000353.1:0-5900 GCF_042737005.1 Streptomyces sp. NPDC060027 | reverse complement strand
ACCGTGTGCCGCATGCCGTCATCGAAGGTGACGGACGCGTGAAATGCACCCCTGCCGCCTGGAGCCGCGACCCTCACGGAGGGCTCTGAACAACGCCTCGACCAGAGCCCCCGCCCCACTCCTCAGCCGCCGCCCGGGGGAGGATTCCATGCCCGTCCCCCGCGCCACTGGATCCAACGTGGGTCGTCCAGGACCTCCTCCGGATCACTCAGGCCTGCTGCCTGGAGAAAGACGATCACATCATGATCGGAGAACGCCGTCCCCAAAGACTCCTCACGGCCCCGGCGCATCACAGTCACCCGGCGGCCACCCGTCCGGGCCGACTCACCTACAACGATCAACGCTGCCATCCCTCCACCATTACGCCGTTCCCGCCGCCACGCACACGCGCCAGCCTCGGCCTCTCTCCCTGCCCCTCACAGGAGGAGAGTCACCTCAGGGGATGTGTTGGGATGCGGCAGCTCAGTAGAGGTGTTTCGCTGCGCTTCGTCCACTCTCCCCCATCACACAAGGAGCGTCATGGGCATGACCGGTGAGCCCGGTGGCAAAGCCGAGCAGATGCGTGCGAGGGCCGAGGAAATGAAGGATCTGGCCAAGCGCACCAGCGACCCCGACGAGCGCAAGGGCCTGAGCGATCAGGCCCGCCGCCTGAAGGAGCAGAGCGACAAGGAATCCGGGTAGGACACAGGCCGCAGCGGCATGCACCCCCCCAGTAGCCGTCCAGCCCTTATCGTGATTTCCGGCCGGCGGCTGCCGGCATTCCATCCACAGGTACGAGCAGGTCACCGTCGACCTGGACCGGCTCGATTTCTGCGACTGTGCCGGCCTCAGCACCCTCATCCCCGCGCAGAAAACCGCCCCCGCACATGGCACCGCCCTGACCATCCGCATCGTCCCGCCCCAACTGGCACGGCTGCTGCACCACATCCCCCACACCCTGCCCACCGAACTGGGCGACCCACATGGCGTGCCCGCTCACAAGTTCCATGTCGGCAGCAGGTGATCAGCGTGCCCCTTGCCGGGCGCAGCGCCCGCTGGAGGGCGATGCTGGGTGTTATGGGTAGTTCTGCCGCAGGGCTGCCGGTGTGGTCGCCGATGCTTGCGTCCATCGGCTCGCTGCCCGGGCCGGCCGAGGAAGCGGAGTACGCGTACGAGACGCTGTGGAACGGTGCCCGGGTCCTGATCCACCTGCCCGGCGACGGCACCATGCAGCTGGCCAGCGCTGCCGGGCTTGACGTCACCACCGACTACCCCGAACTTTCTCCGCCCCCCGGACTGCTGTGGCAGATCCAGGCGGTCCTCGACGGCGAAATCATCACCCCCGACCCTGCCGGGCGCCCCTCGATCGAGGGGCTGCAGCAGCGGATGAGCCTGCACCACCCGCGCGCCGTCACACGCGCCGCAGCGGAGTACCCGGCCCAGCTGATGATCTACGACGTGCTCTACCTGTGGCAGCCCGTCCTCCACCAGCCCTACACCGCCCGCCGCACCCTCCTCGACGACCTCCCCCTCAACGACGCCCGGCTGCTGGTACCGGCCGCCTGGCCCTCTATGGCAGCCGAAGCCCTCCACCAAGCCCTGCAGGAGGGCTACGACGGCATCACTGCCAAACGCCTCACCAGCCCCTATCTTCCCGGCCGGCGCAGCCGCGACTGGATCAACATCAAAGACCACCCGCCAGCCTCCGGCGAGACCACGGCTCGATCACGGTAGCTCCGCTTCCGGCTCACCCGGCTCCTCATCCATGCCGGACCGCTCACTTCGGGGTGCGCCGATGGCGTTCTGCGCGGCGGGTACGGCATCGGGTGGCGTCGCGGCCGGGGATGTTGCGCCCGACTCGTCCCGGCCGACGCGCCGGGCAAGGCGCGGGACGGAGGGTCCGGCCTCGCAGGCGGCGACGGCCGCTATCCCCACTTCCCCGGCAGGCGAACTCCGTGCGGGCGTGGCCCGGTCGCAGAATTACGAAAGCATAGTAGACATAACAGACATGGCTGCGATGAGCGGCACCGGCCGGTCACGCACCTGGCACCTCAAGGAGGAAAGATCATGATGCACTCCGAGCAGATGGGTCCGGACATGAAGAAGTGCGTGGACGCCTGCCTGGCCGCGTACAGCATGTGCGAGGAGACGATCAACCACTGCCTGCAGCAGGGCAGCGAGTACCTCGACCCGGCCATGATGCGCACCCTTATGGACTGCGCCGACATGACCCGCATGTGCGCGGACATGTGCATGCGCATGTCGCCCATGAGCAAGGACATGTGCACCATGTGCGCGCAGGCCTGCGACATGGCCGCGGAAGCATGTATGCGCATGGAGAACGACCCACAGATGAAGCGATGTGCGGAAGCCTGTCGCGCCTGCGCAGAGTCCTGTCGGTCCATGAGCGGCATCCGCGCCTGACATAGGACGAGCCTCCTGCCGCCCGGCTGCAGGATCTCGACGACCGTGCCCCACCAGCCCCTGGACGCTGCCGCGCTCCCTGACGGAAGCGCGGCACGCTGGTGAGGTCACGAGGGTCCGCCAGACGACAGCTGCCGGAGCCCCTCACTCAAGCCGCGGACGGCACGGCATAAGCCAGCCGGGACCGACCGGCGGGGCTGTCGCCCCGACGAGGGAGCGAAAAGGCGACCGCCCCGGCCTGCTCCTGCGAGTCCTGTAGCGGCAGCAGCAAAGTGTCGCCCTCCGCCAGTGGTCCCAGCATGGCAGGACGCCCGGGTGACTTCCTGGCTGATCGACATTGATCACGGGCGGCCATGGGAAGGTGCCGACCGGCAACTCCGATCCGCCGCATCCGGACGCCGCCGACACGGCACGGAGCAGGTGCGGGCTTCGTGTCTGCCCGCCCGATACGTCGTTGAGGCGGATGAGTGGCTGGCCGAGATCACAGCCCAGGCGCGCAAAAGCGGGGCGCGCGTGTTCCGTGAGCGTGCCCGTGAACCATCCCGAAACCCCGCATGGGGTGGCTGAGTATCTGCTGTCAGCGGCGATCGAGGGCGTTGAGGGGGCAGGGGTAACCGCTGGAGAGCGTGACGTCCTACGGCGGCGCCTTGCCCACCTACACGACACCTCCCTACGGCCACACGGCCCACTTCTGGGCCCTGCTCGTCTTCAGCACCACCTACAGGCATCATCTAGCCGGGCGCACCCGCGGTCCGTCCCCGGCAACAGGGTGGTGCAGGGCCGCGTGTCGTGTCCGTCGGCAGACGTCGTTGCACAGGACATCGCGCACCCGTCTCCTGCCTCCCACGCCGCGGCCGGTACGCGCGGGCTGAGAACTCGCTACCGCGGGACTGTCCAATCAACGGCCCTGTCTCACATTCGGCATTCGGTGGTGACGGAGGGTGTCGCTATCCGAGGAGGATGCGGTGGCGTAGAAGGGTGAAGCCTGCTCGTCCGTGCATCTGGCGCGCGATCCGCTTGGTCTTGGTGTTGACGCCCTCCGTGGGGCCGTTGCTGTACGGAAGTGTGAGCGCGGAGTTCACGGCGTCGCGGTCTCGTTCCAGGCCCCGGGTGAAGGCGTGGAGATGGGGTAGGTCGACGGCGTGGGCCTGGACGATCCAGTGCGTGAGCACGTCGGCATTTCCGGCGTGAGGCGTCAGGAGTTGAGCAAAGTCCCGGATGAGGGTGACCAGTTGGGTCATCTCGGGGCAGGCAGCGGTGAGCTTGGCCAGGAGCTCGTGATACTCGGCCTTGAGGTTGTCGGGCCTGGTCAGCAGCATCCGGGCGAACCTGCGCGAGGAGATGTGGCTGCGGTCGGCGTCCGCGCGGCCCTGGTTGATGTACTTGTGCAGGAGGTTCAGGCAGCCGGTGAAGCCGAGGGCCTTGATCTCTTCGAAGAGGTGCTTGACGGGAACGGCGGGGTCCTCGGTCCGGCGTTTGCGCAGGTGCTCGCGGTACGGGTCGACGAGACTGGCACGGTATTTGGGGACGCGGAGCATCCGCTCGGGCTGATCGGCTCGGGCGTAGCGTTTGACGGTGTTCAGGGCCAGTTGCAGGCGGCGGGCGCACTCGGGCAGGCCCACGCCCTGGTCGAGCAGGTCGCTGATCTGGTGCCAGCGTTCCAGGGTGGTCTGTGCGCGGGGGCGTCGTACAGGGGCGCGTCCAGCACGGTGGCCCAGCAGCTGCTGTGTGCCTTCACCTCGCTCAGGGCCGCTTCGCACAGGTTGTGCCACACGTGCCACCGATCGGCGACCTGTACCGCGTCGGGCAGGGCGCGGCGGATGGCCTCGGCATACGTGGCCGAGCCGTCCCGGCACACGACCTCGACGCCCGGATGCTCGCGCAGCCACGCTTCCAGGGTGTCGGTCGTCCGGTCGGGCAGCACGTCGATCCGCTCGTGGGTCTCGGCGTCGATCACCACGGTGGCATAACGGTGCCGCCGGCGCAGAGCGAAATCATCGACGCCGATCACGCGGGGCACCCGCCCGGTGGGCAACGGGATACGCAACACGATCAGTAAGACCGTGTCCTATGTGGTGAGGCGGAGGAGCCTCTTGTAGCAGCAGAGGGCGGCGGCGAGGCCGAGAAAGGCCAGGTAGTTGCGGGGGTGGCGTTCGTAGCGGTGGTTGAGTCTGCGGTAGCCGGTCAGCCAGGACATGGTCCGCTCAATGACCCATCGTCGGCGCCCCAACCGTTCGCTGGACTCGACTCCCTTGCGGGCGATACGGACACCGATGTGCTTGCCCCATAACCATTTTCGCAGGTGAGGGACGTCGTAGGCCTTGTCGGTGTGCAGACGCCGGGGCTTGAAGTACAGGCTGCGGTGGGGGTCGTGGTGACCCTGGATCATGGGCTTCAGGGCAAGGCTGTCGTGGGTGTTGGCTGCCGAGAGGCCGGTGAGGAGGGGCAGTCCGTTCGCGTCCGACAGGACGTGCATCTTGGAACCCGGCTTGCCCAGGTCCACGGGGCTTGGACCTGTGAGTTCGCCCCTTTTTTCGCCCGCACATGAGCTGAGTCGAGGACAGCTCGGGAGAGGTCGAGCAGGCCGGCGTCGTCCAGGCGGTGCAGGATCTCCTCGTGCAGTCGGCCCCACGCACCTGCCCGCGACCAGATCAGGAACCGGCGGGGGGCGGTCGACTTCGATATCCCGAAGCACGGCGGCAAAGCCCGCCAGGCGCATCCGCTGACCAGCACATAGATGATCGCCGCGAACAGCGTCTCATCAGGCGTGTCTTGCGTCCCGCCGCCCTGCGGTCGCACCCTGGACGGCGGGATCAGCGGCTCCGCGATCTCCCACAACCCATCCGGAACAATCCAACTCCACGTACCCCGCCCCATAACCAAGCCCAACGACCCAGCTCCACATAGGACACGGTCTTTTAGTCCCGTTGCGGGTCGTGGCCTTGGGCGGTGTCCGGTGGCCAGGTGGCGGTTGCCAGGCCGGGAGCAGGGGGTGGGGTCCAGAGGAAGGCGGCTCCGAGGCAGGTGAGGGTGCGGTGGATGTTGGGGTGGAAGCCGGTGAGGTGGAGGGTGGCGTGGGTGGCGTGGACGGTGTCGATGAGTTGGCTCAGCGCGCGTAGGCCCGTTCCGTCGCAGAAGACGAGGGCGGTGAGGTCCAGGTGGAGGCGCCGGGGGCGTCCCGCCAGTGCTGTGGTGAGTGCCTGGTGGAGGAGTGGGGCGGTGGCGAGGTCGAGTTCTCCGGTCAGGCAGAGCAGAACGGTGTTCCCGTACCGCAGGGTGTGGGTCTGGAGCAGTTCATCCGCTCGCATGGCCGCCTCCGGAAGATCCTTCGGGTGGGCCAGGGCCGGCTGGCTTCCTGGTGTCCCCGCGTGCCGGGCGGGGTTCTTCCAGGATGCCTGGTGGGGTTAGGCGGCGGCGAGGTCGGCCCAGTGGTCGATGAGGCCGTCGGTGTCGGTGTCGGTGTCGGTGCCGGTGTGGTCGGCGAGGGCGGTGATGAT
>NZ_JBHWVI010000352.1:0-5923 GCF_042737005.1 Streptomyces sp. NPDC060027 | reverse complement strand
GCCTCGGCCGGACCGGCGTCGCCCGCGACAGCCTGTTCAGGCGGTGGGCCGGCCCATCGCCCGGTACGTCCAGCCCGCCCGGCGCCACACCTCCGGGTCCAGCGCGTTCCGCCCGTCCAGCAGCACCCGGGACGTGACCGCCTCGCCCAGCACCGCCGGGTCCAGCTCGCGGAACTCGCGCCACTCCGTCAGGTGCAGGACGACATCGGCGCCGCGCACGGTCTCCACCGCGGAGTCGGCGTACCCGAGCGTCGGGAAGAGCCGCTTGGCGTTCGCCATGCCCTTCGGGTCGTAGACGGTGACCTGGCCGCCCTGGAGGTGGATCTGCCCGGCGACGTTCAGGGCCGGGGAGTCGCGCACGTCGTCCGAGTCCGGCTTGAAGGTCGCGCCGAGCACGGCGACCCGCTTGCCGAGGAACGAGCCGCCGCCGAGCGCCTCGCGGGCCATCTCCACCATCTGGCCGCGGCGCCGCATGTTGATGGTGTCGACCTCGCGCAGGAAGGTCAGCGCCTGGTCGGCGCCCAGCTCACCGGCGCGCGCCATGAAGGCGCGGATGTCCTTGGGCAGACAGCCGCCGCCGAAGCCGATCCCGGCCCGCAGGAACTTCTTCCCGATCCGCTCGTCGTGCCCTATGGCCTCGGCCAGCTTGGCCACGTCACCGTCGGCGGCCTCGCAGACCTCGGCCATCGCGTTGATGAAGGAGATCTTCGTGGCGAGGAAGGAGTTCGCGGACGTCTTCACCAGCTCGGCGGTCGGGAAGTCGGTCACGACGAAGGGCGAGCCGTCGGCGACCGGCGTCACGTAGACCTCGCGCAGCAGCTTCTCGGCGCGCTCGCTGCGCACGCCCACCACGATCCGGTCGGGGTGCAGCGTGTCGTTCACGGCGAAGCCCTCGCGCAGGAACTCGGGGTTCCAGGCCAGCTCCGCGTCCTCGCCGGCGGGCGCGAGCTCGACGAGCCGGGCCGCCAGCCGCTCCGCCGAACCGACGGGCACGGTGGACTTGCCGACGACGAGGGCCGGGCCGCGCAGGTGCGGCGCCAGCGACTCGAAGGCCGCGTCGACGTACGACATGTCACAGGCGTACTCGCCGTGCTTCTGAGGCGTGTTCACGCAGACGAAGTGGACGTCTCCGAAGGCCCCGACCTCGGCCCAGTCCATGGTGAAGCGGAGTCGGCCCGTGGAGCCCTCGATCCCGGCCACGTGCTTGCGCAGCAGCTCCTCGAGACCGGGCTCGAACATCGGGACCTCGCCCCGCTGGAGCATCTCGATCTTCTCCGGCACCACATCGAGCCCGAGCACCTCGAAGCCGAGCTCGGCCATGGCGGCGGCGTGGGTGGCGCCGAGGTAGCCGGTGCCGATCACGGTGATCTTGAGGGCCATGGATGCTCCTGAGGTGTGTGGCGTAGGTGCGCGCCCGAGCATAGTCGGGGCGTGGGGGAGCGCTTTCACGGGCACTTTTCCCCCTGTCGCCAAGCTCACGTATCCGTCCCGCGGGCGGGCCCTTAAAATTTGTGTTACTTAACGGTAGTTAGCGTCGCCAGCACAGCATCCCTTGGAGCGTGAGAGACCTTGGCCGGATCGGCTGATTTCGACCTGTACCGACCGTCCGAGGAGCACGACATGCTCCGGGACGCGATCCGCTCGCTGGCCGAGGCGAAAATCGCGCCGTACGCCGCGGCGGTGGACGAGGAGGCCCGCTTCCCGCAGGAGGCGCTGGACGCCCTGGTCGCCAACGACCTGCACGCCGTGCACGTCCCCGAGGAGTACGGCGGCGCGGGCGCCGACGCCCTCGCGACGGTCATCGTGATCGAGGAGGTGGCCCGCGTCTGCGTGTCCTCCTCCCTGATCCCCGCGGTGAACAAGCTGGGCTCGCTGCCGGTGATCCTCTCCGGCTCCGAGGAACTGAAGAAGAAGTACCTGGGCCCGCTCGCCAAGGGCGACGGAATGTTCTCGTACTGCCTCTCCGAGCCGGACGCCGGTTCGGACGCGGCCGGCATGAAGACGAAGGCCGTGCGCGACGGCGACTTCTGGGTCCTGAACGGCGTCAAGCGCTGGATCACCAACGCGGGCGTCTCCGAGTACTACACGGTCATGGCGGTGACCGACCCGACGAAGCGCTCCAAGGGCATCAGCGCGTTCGTCGTCGAGAAGTCCGACGAGGGCGTCTCCTTCGGCGCTCCGGAGCGCAAGCTCGGCATCAAGGGCAGCCCGACCCGCGAGGTCTACCTCGACAACGTGCGCATTCCCGCCGACCGCATGATCGGCGAGGAGGGCACCGGCTTCGCGACCGCCATGAAGACTCTGGACCACACCCGCATCACCATCGCGGCCCAGGCCCTCGGTGTCGCCCAGGGCGCCCTCGACTACGCCAAGGGCTACGTCAAGGAGCGCAAGCAGTTCGGCAAGCCGATCGCCGACTTCCAGGGCGTCCAGTTCATGCTCGCGGACATGGCCATGAAGATCGAGGCCGCCCGCCAGCTGACGTACGCGGCCGCCGCCAAGTCGGAGCGCGGCGACAAGGACCTCACCTTCCAGGGTGCCGCCGCCAAGTGCTTCGCCTCGGACGTCGCCATGGAGGTCACCACGGACGCCGTCCAGCTCCTCGGCGGCTACGGCTACACCCGTGACTACCCGGTGGAGCGCATGATGCGCGACGCCAAGATCACGCAGATCTACGAAGGCACGAACCAGGTCCAGCGCATCGTGATGGCGCGCAACCTGCCGTAGTACGCCGCCGGTCGGCAACGGAAGGTGAGAGGCACGCGGTGTGCCTCTCACCTTTTCCTTTTCCGTCCTGTTCCGTCCTGCCGCCCGGGAAGGAGCGGCGGGTGCCGGGAGTTCGTGCGCGGAGTGTGTCGGCTGGAGTACTCTCTGTGCCCTCGGTCACGCGTCTGGTGCGCGTGAACCGGCGGGGGCGCGGGGGCACGTGACACGGGTGGGGATCCATGGCGGCCGTCGACGCACCCCCGCGTCCGTCGTGTTGTGGGGGTGGGCATGCCGTCAGGCGCCCTGATGGACCGTCATGTGATCGCGCAGAGCATCGAGGATCTCGCGCAGCGGCCGGCGCTCGGAACCCGGAAGGAAGAGCTGGCGGCGCTCGCGGCGGCGCTCCGGGACCAGGACGTCACCGCGCTGGACCCCTGGTCCGAACTCGACCTCCTCGCCGCCTACGCCCGCCCCGAGAGCCTCGGGGCGACCGGTGACCGGGACGGGGAGCACCAGGTCTGGTCCTACGCCGAAGCGGTGCTGGGCGCGCTGGTCTTCGTCCCCCTGATGCTCACCTGGTACGGGCTGACCCGTGCGTCGAGCGCGTACGGGGCGCTGACCGGCGCGGATCCGGAAGCCGCCGCCCGGCCCTTCCTGCAACTGTGGCAGTCCGGTTTCGAGGGCCACCTCACCGGCGCGTTCACCTTCGGCCATGTCGCGATGAGCGCCACCGTCGCCATCGTGGTGCTCTTCACCCTGGTCCTCGTGCACGGCGTGCGGCGGTCCACCGTCGCCCGCCGCGAGGAGGACGCCGACCGCGGCTCCGGGGAGCTGATGGCGGCGCTCGTGCCGGTCCTGACCCGTGCCCAACTCGTTCTGAACCAGCGGCGGTCGGGTTCCCCGCAGCGCTTCGCGGCCGAGCTCACCGGAGCCGCCGCGACCCTCAAGGGGCTGGGCGACAAGGCTGTCCGGGTGCACAAGGACCTGGCGTCGGCCGCCTCGGCCGTCGGCGAGGCGGTGGAGTCGGCCGAGCGCAGGCTGGCCGGGATCGACACCTCCGTCAAGCCCCTGGAGGCCGCGGTGGGGCGCGTCGAGGCCGCCGTGAGCGACGGCGGAGCGCAGGTCCGCAAGGCGCTCGACGACGTCCGCGACGCGAGCGGCGAGGTACGGCTCGCGGTGGCGGGCGCCGGGGACCGCGTCGAGGACTCCGTCACCGTGCTGGCCGCCTCCCAGCGTGCCTACGCCACCGGCATCGAGGTGGCTTCGGACATCTCCGCCCAACTCCTGGGCCGATACGGCGAGGTGGCGGAGGGGACGGCCCGCGCGGTCGAGGAGTCCCAGCACGCGGTGCGTGAACTGAGCGCCCAGAGCGGTGCGTTGCGAGCCACGGCCGATGAATTCGCCCGGCTCGTCGACGAGTTGCGGACGGACCGTCGCATGCGCGCCGACCTGGGGGACCAGCCGGGCCGGGCCGCCCGCGCCGATCGGGCGGAGAGCGGTGCCCACCGGGGAGGCCGCCCCGCCGACGCGGAACGGGGAGGCCACCCCGCCGACGGGACCGACGGTCCCGCCGCCCCGCGCCCCCGCGACCCCCGCCGGGAGCCGCCGCACCTGCCCCCCGCGCCCCTGACCGAGGCCCGATGAAGCGGGGTGGAAGGTTCCAGCCGCTGTACCTGGCGGGCTGGCTGTTCGCGGACATGCTGCTCGTCCTCGCCCTGGTGGCCATGGGAGACCGGGGCGATCCCCAGGCGGCGGAGCGGCGCCCCGGCCCTTCGTCCTCCGCGGCGGCCGCCGCGAAGAAGGAGCCGCGGCACACCGGCCCGCGCGCGGTGGTCCGCACACCGGTCAGGATCGCCGTCGACGCGCCCGCCGGGGACGAGACGGGCATCGTGCGCGCGCTGCGCGGGGCGACCGCGCGCTACCGGGGCCGGCAGGCCGCCTTCGTGCTGACCTTCGGACGCCACACCGACCCGGGCGCCGGGGGCCGCTACGCGCACGACGTCAACGCCCTGCTGGAGAAGGCCCGTCCGGACATGTTCCGCGCCGCCACCACCCGTGACTTCTGGAAGGGCGGCGCCTCCTCGGGGCACGCCGACATCGAGATCTACTTCTACACGTACTGACCCGGAGGTACGAGAAACCTTGCAGATCCTGCCTTTCTACCTGCTCTGCGACGAGTCCGGGTCGATGATCGGCGAGCCGATCGACGCCATCAACGGCGCGCTCCCGGACCTGCACCACGAGATCAGCACCAACCCGACGGTCGCCGACAAGACGCGCTTCTGCCTCATCGGTTTCTCCGACACCGCCACCGTGCTGCAACCGCTCGTCGACCTCAGCGACATCGACTCGGTCCCCGCGCTCGCCGCGGGCGGGCTCACCTCGTACGGCGACGCGTTCCACATCCTGCTGCGCTGCGTCGAGGACGATGTGGCGGGGCTGAAGGCGGAGGGCCACGAGGTCTACCGCCCCGTGGTCTTCTTCCTGTCCGACGGCATTCCCACCGACCCGGACTGGGACCAGGCGTACAAGGAGCTCACCCAGTCACGGTTCTGCCCGAAGATCATCGCCTTCGGCATCGGCGAGGCGCAGGAGTCGACGATCGCGCGGGTCGCCAACTTCCGGGCGTTCATGCAGAAGGACTCCTCGGTGTCACCGGCCCAGGCGCTGCGCGAGTTCGCCTCCAGTCTCACGCGGTCGATCGTCCGGTCCGCCGGGAGCATCGGGGCGGACGGCGGCAACGGGTTCACGCTGGCCGTGGACGACACCGTGCCCGGCTTCTCCATCGTCTCTCTCGACAAGCTGTGAGGTCGCACCGATGGGGAACGACATGAACGCCGCCGGACCGTCCCGGACCAGCCCGCGGGAGCCCGCCACACGGGAGCCGGACGGGGGCCGGGCACGGGCGGGCAGGCCGGACGGGGGCCTGCCCGATACGGGTCGGACGGACGCCCGGCAGCCGGATCTCCGCTGGCCGGACGCGCGGGAGCCCGACCCGCTGGACGCGACCTGGCAGAGCGTCGACCAGTTCTTCACCGACCAGCCGGAGCCCGACGCGGCCGTCACCGCACCCGAGCCGCCCCCGCCCCCGCCCACCGGACCGACCCGGCAGTCGCCACCGGACGCGTCGTACGGGCCGGCCCGGCAGTCGCCACCGGACGCGTCGTACGGGCCGGCCCGGCAGTCGCCACCGGACGCGTCGTACGGGTCGACCCGG
>NZ_JBHWVI010000351.1:2933-5928 GCF_042737005.1 Streptomyces sp. NPDC060027 | reverse complement strand
GCGGGCGCCCGGAACGGGGCGCCCGCCCTTTCGTGTACCGCCCGCCCCTTCGCGTGCCGCCCCGCCCCTTCATGTGCCGCCCGGCCCCTCGCGTGCCGCCCCGCCCCTTCATGTGCCGCCCGGCCCCTCGCGTGCCGCCCCGGCCGTACCCGCGCCTCGTAGCCCGGAGTCCGTACCGCGCCTCATACCCCGGAGCTCGTGCCGCGCCTCAGCGCTCGCACCTCATGCCCCGGGCCGCGGGCAGTGCCTTGACGATCCAGGCCCGGTCGCGGGCGATGTTCTTCTCCCCCGTCGTCCAGATGTCGGGAGTCGTGGCGTGCCGCCCGATGCCGACCAGCACCTCGTCGCCCTGGTGCAGCCGCGGATCGACGTTCTGGTCCATCAGGAAGGTGACCTCCTTCTCTCCCTCGGCCGGCTTGTAGTAGTGGTACACGTCGAGGGTGATCCGGTCCTGTTCGGTGCCGGGGACCTGGAGCACCTCCGTGACCGTGCCCTCCGCGATGAGCCGGGAGCAGGCGATGTAGCCGGGGCCGCTGAGCAGGCTGCCAGCGGCGCCGTTGTCCGTCTTGGCATCGGAGGCCTGGTCGTTCGCTCCGCCCATCCCGTTGTGCGCGACCAGCCAGCCCATCCCGACGACCATCGAGGCCACCGCGGCCGCCGCCAGGGCGCCGACCCCGACGGCGAGGGCGCCTCGGTGCCGGGAGCGCTTCTTCGGGGTGCCCTCCGGACGCCCGTCCCCGGACCTCCGCGGCCCCCGGGACCTCCGGAACCCCTGGGACGCCTGGGACCTCTGGGAGGCGCGGGCCGGTTCGGCCGCCTTCCCGGAGTCCGCCAGCGCGTCCCCGATGATGACCAGCTGCTCCCGGAGCACGTCCACGTCCTCACGTGCCGACCGGTGCTCGGCCATGAACGCGACATCGTCGCGAGCGCCCTCCGGCAGTGAAGCGTCCGTGATCGCGGCCAGCAGCGCGTCCACACCTTCGTACTCGGCCACGTCACACCACCTCGTCCTCGTGCAGGCGGGCGCGCAGCGCGCGGACCGCCGTGTGCAGCCTGCTCTTGACCGTGCCCTCGGGTACCCCGAGTTCGTCGGCGATGTCCCGCACGGGCAGGTCGGCGTAGAACCGCAGGACGAGGACCTGGCGCTGGGCGTCGGGCAGTTCGTCCAGCCCCTGGGCGACGGCCAGCGAGAGCACGCTCGATTCCTCGTCGGAGGGCTGCTCCAACTGACGCAGCGAGGCGAGACGTTCGCCCAGCCGGTCCTGCCGGCGCCTGGCCCGGTGCCAGTCCATCGCGAGGTTCGAGGCGACGACCGCCGCCCAGGCGGACACGTCCCGCGGCGCCTCGTCCCCCTTGGCCGCCCGCTCGAGCAGTCGCAGCCGGACCTGCTGCACCCCGTCCGGCAGGTCCGCCTGCGGTACGCCGCCGAGCGCGAGCACCGCACGCACCCGGCGTTCCTGCGCCGCGTCCAGGGGATCGTCCGCCCCCGGTGCGCGGCGTGGCTTTCTGCGCAGCACAGCCACCCCTCCCCGCCCGCGTTTCCTCTACGACGCCGGTGCGGGCCAAAACGTTCGACCCGGTTCGAGTCGTACGTCACACCGGGCCCGAAACCATGACGGCGCCCACACCGTACGGCTTGCGGTTCCCTTCCGTCGCCGGGCGATTTCTTCGTACGGGGACGCCCGGCCGCCGCAGGATCGGGCTCATCCGCGCGCGTCCCGGCGTCCCATCCTTCGAGCGGCGCGGCGAAAGGATTGGACACGCGGACCCGGGTCAGACGCATGATGGAAGCGCTGGACCACGTGAAACGTACGCAAAGGGAGTCGCCGTGAGGGTCGGAATCGTCGGAGCCACCGGTCAGGTCGGCACAGTCATGCGCAGGATCCTGGTCGAGCGGGACTTCCCCGTCACGGAGCTGCGCCTGTTCGCCTCGGCCCGTTCGGCCGGGACGGTCCTCGACGGTGTCACGGTGGAGGACGCTTCCACGGCGGACTACTCGGGCCTGGACATCGTGCTGTTCTCGGCGGGCGGCGCCACCTCCAAGGCGCTGTGCGAGAAGGTCGCCTCCCAGGGCGCGGTCGTGATCGACAACTCCTCCGCCTGGCGCAAGGACCCCGAGGTACCCCTCGTCGTCTCCGAGGTGAACCCGCACGCGATCACCGACCGCCCCAAGGGCATCATCGCCAACCCGAACTGCACGACGATGGCCGCGATGCCCGTCCTGAAGCCGCTGCACGAGGAGGCGGGCCTCGAGGCGCTGGTCGTCGCCACCTACCAGGCGGTGTCCGGTTCCGGCGTCGCCGGCGTGGCGGAGCTGCACGGCCAGGCCCTGAAGGTCGTCGCCGACGCGGACAAGCTGGCCCACGACGGCGAGGCGGTCGACTTCCCCGAGCCCGCCGTCTACAAGCGCCCCATCGCCTTCAACGTGCTCCCGCTCGCGGGTTCGATCGTCGACGACGGTCTGAACGAGACCGACGAGGAGCAGAAGCTCCGCAACGAGTCCCGCAAGATCCTGGAGATCCCCGCCCTCAAGGTCTCCGGCACCTGCGTCCGTGTCCCGGTCTTCTCCGGCCACTCCCTCCAGGTGAACGCCCGCTTCGCGCGCCCGCTCTCCGTCGAGCGCGCCACCGAGCTTCTCGCGGGCGCCCCGGGTGTCGTCCTCTCCGACATCCCGACCCCCCTCCAGGCCGCCGGCAAGGACGCCTCGTACGTCGGCCGCATCCGGCAGGACGAGACCGCCGAGCACGGTCTCGCGCTGTTCGTCTCCAGCGACAACCTCCGCAAGGGCGCCGCGCTGAACGCGGTCCAGATCGCGGAGCTGGTGGCGGCCGAGCTCAAGGGCTGACCTCCGGATCCCACCGGGATCCACCACGCGTCCGTGAGGGGCGGGGCACCGGCCGGTGCCCCCCCCCACGCGGATTCCGCCGGATGCGGCGCGTCCGAGGTGTGTGGGGGGTGTGTGGTATAAACAAAAACCAGCCCACGAGACCAAATA
>NZ_JBHWVI010000351.1:0-2923 GCF_042737005.1 Streptomyces sp. NPDC060027 | reverse complement strand
CTATATTTCGTCGCCTCCTTCTTTGTTTTATACGCCCCCCCCCCGGCACCCCCCCGGCACCCCCCCCGCGTCGGGGGGGGGGGGGCCCCCGGCGGGGCCCCCGCCCCTCGCGGATTCCGCCGGATGCGGCGCTTCCGAGGTGTCTCGGGAGACGCAACGGATACCGTCACGTCGTACCCGCGTGACGGAAGCCCGGAGGTCCCCGTGGTCGTCGATACCGTGTGCCGCAGTTGCGGGAAGCCGCTGGCCGGGCGGGCCGGACGCACGGGACGCAGCTCGGTGTACTGCTCGGCGGCCTGCCGGCAGAAGGCCTACCGGGACCGTCGGACCGCGCCGGCCGACACCGTGCACGGGCTGATCGAGGACATCGGACGGCAGGTCGAGGCGCTGGTGCCGCAGCCGCCGTCCGTCTTCTACTCCGGCGTCAGCGAACTGGCCTCCTCGGTGGGACGGCTGCGCCGCGTCGCCCGGGTGGCCCGGGACACCGCCAAGGACGATTCCGTCACACGGGCCGCCGTGACGAAAGCCCCGGGCGGACCGGCCCCCGCCGGCGAAGCGGCTACCGGGGACCCCGCCGCGCCGCACACCGCCGTCCCCCGGGCCGCCGCCGACCAGGACTCCCCCGCGCCGGGTTCCGTCCCGCACGACCCCGTGACGCACGACGACCCCGTGGCGGAGCGCTCCGGCACGCACACCGGCCTCGGCGAAAGCGACTTCGCCGCGCTGGTCGAGCCGTACCGGCGTGAGCTGCGCGTGCACTGCTACCGCATGTCGGGCTCGTACGACGACGCGGAGGACCTCGTCCAGGAGACGTTCCTGCGGGCCTGGCGGGCGCGGGAAGGGTACGCGGGGCGGGCGAGCCTGCGGACCTGGCTGTACCGGATCGCCACCAACGCCTGTCTGGACTTCCAGCGGCGCACCGCCCGCCGCCCCCGGCGCTACGAGCCGGTGCCCGGCATGAACCACGGCACCGCCGAGCCCCCGGCCCGCGTCACCTGGCTCCAGCCATACCCCGACGAGGATCTGCCCTCGGCCGAGGAGCGGCCGGACGCGCTCGCCGTCTCCCGGGAGACCCTGGAGCTGGTCTTCCTGGCCGCCATCCAGCATCTGCCGGCCCGCCAGCGCGCCGTCCTGGTCCTGCGCGACGTCCTCGGCTTCTCCGCCGCCGAGACCGCGGAAGCCCTGGAGCTGACGGTCGCCTCGGTCAACAGCGCCCTGCAGCGCGCCCGGCCCACCCTGCGCGACCGGCTGCCCGACCGCCGCACCGAGTGGACCGCCGAGGCGGACGCCCGCGAGCGGGAGATCCTCGGGCGCTACATGGCCGCCGCCGAGGGCCTCGACCTCGACGCGTTCACTCATCTGCTCAGCGAGGACATCAGGCTCACCATGCCGCCGAACCCGTACTGGTTCGTCGGCCGTGCCGCGATCACCGAGTTCCTGCGGATCAGCCTCGACCCCGCCTCCCCGCTGTTCCTCGGTCACTGGCGCCACCTTCCCGCCCGCGCCAACGGCGGCCTCGCGGCCGGGGGCTATGTGCGACGCCCGGGTACGACGGTGTACCGCGCCCAGGTCCTCGACGTACTCCGCATCGAGGGGGACCGCATCGTGGAGATCACCTCCTTCGAGCCGCACCTGTTCCCGGCGTTCGGACTGCCGCTGCGGCTCCCCGCCGACGCGTGAAGGACGGCCGGGGCGGCGGGCGGGGGCGGCGGCCGGGGGCGCCTCCCGGGGGCGGATACCGGGAAGGGCCGCGGGCCGCGGGCCACCGATGAGTCCGGGAGGACGCGTACGTCTGCATGACCGACACGTACGACCGATTCGTACGGCGGACACGTACGACGGACTCGTACGACCGACTCGTACGACCGACTCGTACGACCGACACCTCAGGAGATCATCATGTTGCTCACCGACAAGACCGCGGTCGTCTACGGCGCCGGCGGATCCATCGGCGGCGCCGTCGCCCGTACGTTCGCCCGTGAAGGGGCCCGCGTGCACCTGGTGGGGCGCACGGCCGAGACGCTGGACGCGGTGGCGAAGGACATCGCGGCGGCCGGCGGACACGCCGAGACCGCGGTGCTCGACGCCCTGGACGAGACGGCGGTCGACGCGCACATCGCCTCGCTGGACGCCCTCGACGTCTCCTTCAACCTCGTCACCCGCGGCGACGTGCAGGGCGTCCCCCTGGTCGACATGGCGGTCGAGGACCTCGTACGGCCCGTCGAGACGGGCATCCGCACCAACTTCATCACCGCCCGCGCCGCCGCCCGGCGCATGGCCGAGGCGGGCTCCGGTGTGGTGCTCACGCTCAACAGCGGCTCCGCGCACGGGAGTCCGATGATGGGCGGCACCGGACCGGCGGACGCCGCGATCGACACCCTGGTGCGGAACCTGGCGACGGAGCTGGGACCGCGCGGACTGCGCGTCGTGGGCCTGTGGGCGGCCGGGGTGCCCGAGACGCTGACCCGGGAGAAGCTTCTCGCGGTCGACAGCCGCATGGACCTCGACGACGCGGCCCTTCAGGGGCTGCTCGCGAACCTCGCGGGCATGCGCATGACCCGCCGCAACCCCACCCTGGCCGAGATCGCCGCCACCGCCGCCTTCGTCGCCTCCGACCTGGCGGGCGGCATCACCGGCACCTTCGTCAACGTCACCGGCGGGATGGTCCCCCACTGACCCCGGGGCGGCCGGGTCGGCACGCGGGCGAGGAGCGGGGCGGACGCCCGCGCGGCGGACGGCGGCGGGCCGACGAACGGCGGCGGGCGGGAGACCCGTCCGGTCTCCCGCCCGCCGCCGTGGGGGCCGCCCCGCCGGGGGGGGCCCCGGGGGGCCCCGGCCCGCGGTGCGCGGGGCACGCGGGCCCCGCCCACCCCGCCGCCCCCCCCCCCGGCACGGCCCCCCCCCCCCCCCACAACGCGGGCGG
>NZ_JBHWVI010000350.1:0-5936 GCF_042737005.1 Streptomyces sp. NPDC060027 | reverse complement strand
CCTCGTACTGGATGTACTTGGGCTTTCGGCCGGTGCGGCGAGAGTGCGTGCCGGGAGTCGCGACGGGGCGAACGTTGCCTGTCGCGGCACTAGGCACCCCGTCCGGGGAGGCCGGAGCACGGCAGAAGAGCCGGCGGCCGGAGAGACCCGGACGGCGCGCGCCCGAACGCGGGGGACCGCCTTCCCGGACGGGCCGCCCCCGCCGCCGGGGTCTGCGGCCGGACCCGGCAGCCGTACGAACGGTCGGCGCCGGAAGCACGAAGGCGCCGTTCCGGTCGTACGACGGGAACGGCGCCCTGAGGCCATGCGCATCGGACCGGCCAGGACTGCCTGGCCTGGCCCGTCAGGACCGCGGCGTCGGCCAGGACCGCGGCGTTGGCCAGGCCGGCGAGGTCGAGGTCGAGGTCGGCCAGGAGCGCTAGATCGTGGCGGTGTCGATCACGAAGCGGTAGCGGACGTCGCTCGCCAGCACCCGCTCGTAGGCCTCGTTGATCTCGGACGCGCTGATCAGCTCGATCTCGGCGCCGAAGCCGTGCTCGGCGCAGAAGTCCAGCATCTCCTGGGTCTCCTGGATACCGCCGATGCCGGAGCCCGCGAGGGTCTTGCGGCCGCCGATCACCGAGAAGAGGTTGAGGCGGACCGGCTCCTCGGGCGCGCCCACGTTCACGAAGGCGCCGTCCGTGCGCAGCAGGGCGAGGTAGGCGTCCAGGTCCAGCGGGGCGGAGACCGTGGACAGGATCAGGTCGAAGGTGCCGCGCAGCTCCTCGAAGGTCTTCGGGTCGCTGGTGGCGTAGTAGTGGTCGGCGCCGAGCTTCAGACCGTCGTCCTTCTTGCGCAGCGACTGGGAGAGGACCGTGACCTCGGCGCCGAGCGCGTGCGCGATCTTGACGCCCATGTGGCCGAGACCGCCCATGCCGAGGACGGCGACCTTCTTGCCGGGGCCCGCGTTCCAGTGCTTGAGCGGGGAGTACGTGGTGATGCCGGCGCAGAGCAGCGGCGCGGCCACGTCGAGGGAGATGCCGTCGGGGATGTGGAGGGTGTAGTTCTCGTCGACGACGATCTTCTCGGAGTAGCCGCCGTAGGTGGGCTCGCCGTCCTTGCCGACGGCGTTGTACGTGCCCACGCCACCGCCGGTGCAGTACTGTTCCAGGCCGGCCTTGCAGTTGTCGCACGCGCGGCAGGAGTCGACCAGGCAGCCGACGCCCACGCGGTCGCCGACCTTGAACTTGGTGACGCCGGAGCCGACCTCGGAGACGATGCCGGCGATCTCGTGGCCCGGCACCATCGGGAAGATGGCCTCTCCCCAGCCCTCGCGGGCCTGGTGGATGTCGGAGTGGCAGATGCCGGCGAACTTGATGTCGATCAGGACGTCGTGCTCTCGGACCTCGCGGCGCTCGATGGTGGTGCGCTCCAGCGGGGCCTTGGCGGCGGGAGCGGCGTACGCGGCGACAGTGGTCATGCCGGGGTTCTCCTCGGGAGGGGGTGGACCGTGCCCGGCTGTCTTCCGTCGGGCACGGCTTCCAGCCTGCCCGATCCCTCGGGATTCACCCAGGTCACGGCTCTGCGTATGTTCGCTGGTCCTACTACTGGCGGGGTCAGGCTCGCCTGCGTACGACGGTGAATACTGGACGGATGGATGAACAGCCCTCTGCGGGGCCCGCCGGTGGGGCCACTCACCCGCTGGACCGGCGCGCCGAGCTCAGCGAGTTCCTGCGCAGCCGCCGCGCCCGGCTGAAGCCGGAGGACGTCGGCATGCCGGACTTCGGACGGCACCGCCGGGTGCCCGGGCTGCGCCGCGAGGAGCTGGCCCAGCTGGCCGGGGTGTCCGTCGCCTACTACACGCGCCTCGAGCAGGGCAACGGACGCAATGTGTCGGCGGAGGTGCTGGACGCGATCGCGCGGGCGCTGCGCCTGACGGACGCCGAGCACAACCACCTCACGCATCTCGCGAAGCCCAAGCAGCACAAGAAGAAGCAGACGGCCCGGCCGCAGCAGGTGCGGGGTGCCCTGCGTCAGCTGCTCGACACGTTCGACGGCGTTCCCGCGTACATCACCGGGCGGCGCTCGGACGTGCTCGTCTGGAACCGGATGGCCGCGGCCGTCTTCGGGGACTGGTCGGAGCTGCCGCCGCAGGAGCGGAACTGGGCGCGGATGGTCTTCCTCAGGCCCGAGTACCGGGACCTGTTCGTGGAGTGGGAGCAGAAGGCGATCGACATCGTCTGTCTGCTGCGCATGGACGCGGGCTGCCATCCGGACGACCCGCGGCTGGCGGCGCTGGTCGGTGAACTGTCCTTGAAGAGCGAGGACTTCCGGCGGCTGTGGGCGACGCACGACGTGAAGGAGAAGAGCCACGGGGTGAAGCTGCTGCGGCATCCGCTGGTGGGCGACCTCGCCTTGCAGTTCGAGTCGTTCCGGCTGGTCGGCGATGCCGAGCTGGCGCTGGTCACCTATCACGCGGAGCCGGGGTCGAGCTCGGCGGAGGCGCTGCGGCTGCTGGCCTCGTGGGGGACCGACGCGACCCGCGCGGGCACTTCCTCACCCCAGTAGACGTCACCCCCGGTACGCGTAACTCCTGTAGATGTCACCCCCGGTGCGCGTCGCCCTCGTAGAGGTCGCCCTCGTAGACGCCACCCCCGCTACGCGTGACCCCGTGGCCGTCGTGCGGCGGGAGGCGTCGTCCCGTCGCCGCGCCGGGATGGGGGGTGGGCCTTCGCCCGGTGGTCGCCCCGTCGCACCGGTGCGGGCGACGGGGCAGCCCCGCGGGGCCCGGCCGGGCGTCACGGCTGGTACGGCGGCGCGGCCCCCCAGGTCCACTTCGGTACCGGCTGCTCCGCCGGCGGCTTCGCGTCCGGGCCGGAGAAGTAGACGGCCAGGCGCGTGCCCCACTCGGTGTACGCGAGGAAGGCGGAGCGGAACTCGGCGTCGGTGGGGAGTCCCGCGTCGTCGGCCGCGTCCTGGAGCAGATTGACCCAGCGGCGGCGCTGCGCCTCCGTGATGCCCTTGCCCAGGTGCTTGGCGACCATGTGACCGTGGCCCCCCTGGGTCTCGGAGTACGCCGCCGGTCCGCCGAAGACCTCAGCGAGCCAGAGGGCGACATGAGCGGCGTGCTCGGGGGCGAGGTCCGCGAACACGGGCGCCAGGAGATCGTCCTTGAGGACCTTGTCGTAGAACGCCTCGGTGAGGCGGGTGAAGGCCTCGTCGCCGCCCGCCCAGGCGTAGAGCGTGGGCACGGAGGCGCCCGGGCCACGCACCGACGTCGGCTTGTAGTGGCGCATCTCCTCGATGTTGCCGATGAAGGGGCGGATCTCGGCGAGGAAGTCGGGGAAGAGCTCGGAGTTGCGGAAGCCCTCGACGTGGTCCTCCGTCGAGGTCCAGGTGATCCTCAGGACGAAGTGCTCGAAGTCCTCCTCGCAGCGCGCGAGTTCGTAGTCGACGCACTGCGGAGCCGCGGCGAGCTGGACCGCGGCCCGGGTATAGGCGGCGAGGAACTCCGCCGACTGCTGCTCGGAAATCCGGTAGCGGATGTATTCGACTGTCGAAACGGTCATGCCCCCACACAAACACGAACGGCCACCGGAAGCCCTCTTTCCGGTGGCCCGTTCGCTCCTGGCACATCTCTCCGCCCGCGTCGCGGACGGAGGGGGTCGGCCCGTCCCGCTACGCTCCCGCGTTCTCCTTGACGGTGATCCTCCCCTTGCGGATGGTCGCGACGCGCGGGGCCTTCCTCGCGATCGAGGAGTCGTGCGTGACCATGATGAAGGTGAGCCCGTGCTCCTTCCACATGGCTTCGAGTACGTCCATGATCTCGTCGCGCATGGACTCGTCCAGGTTGCCGGTGGGCTCGTCGGCGAGCAGCACCTTGGGCTGCTTGACCAGGGCGCGGGCGATCGCCACACGCTGCTGCTGACCGCCCGACAGTTCGGCGGGCAGGTGTCCGAGCCGTTCGGCGAGCCCCACGGACTCCAGTGCCGCGGCGGCCCGTTCACGCCGTTCCTTCGTCTTCACACCGAGCGGTACGAGCGCGGTCTCGACGTTCTCCTGGGCGGTGAGCGTGGGGATCAGGTTGAAGCTCTGGAAGACGAAGCCGATGTTCTCGCTGCGCACCCTGGTGAGTTTCGCCTCGGACAGCTTCGCCATGTCGGTGCCGTCGAGTTCGACGCTGCCCGCGGTGGGACGGTCGAGCCCGCCGAGCATCTGGAGAAGGGTGGACTTGCCGCCACCGGTGGGGCCCTGGATGACGAGCCGGTCGCCGTCGCCGATCGTCAGGTCGATTCCGGCGAGCGCGTCGATCGTTTCCTTGCCCCGCGTATAGCGCTTGGTGACGCCTCTGAGTTCGTACATGGTGCAACTCCTGGGATACGTAAGTACGTGAGGGGCGGGGCCTATTCGACGCGGCGCAGGGCGTCCGCGGGGCGCAGCCTGGAGGCCCGCCAGCCGCCGAAGGCGCCGGCGATCAGACCGCCGGCGACGGCCAGGGCGACCGCGACGACGATGGTGTCGACGCTGACGGGCGCGGTGAGCGCGACGTCGAGGGCTTTGGACGCGGTCTGCCGTGCCGGGCCGCCGAAGCCACCGCCGCCGGGACCGCCGCCCGGGCCGCCGAAGCCACCGCCGCCCGTGTTCCCCAGCTGTGCCTGGAGGTTGGGGCTGATCTCGGTGACGACGTAGGCGCCCGCGAGGCCGAGGGCGATACCGAGGGCGCCGCCGACCAGGCCGTTGACGATGGCCTCGCCGACCACCTGGCGGGTCACCCGGCTCGACTTCCAGCCGAGTGCCTTGAGGGTGCCGAACTCGCGCACCCGGCGGGAGACGGCGGAGGAGGTGAGCAGTCCGGCGACCAGGAACGCGGCCACGAGCACCGCGATCGACAGCCACTTGCCGACGTTCGAGGCGAGGTCGGAGGCGGTGGACAGGGAGCCGGAGACGGTGTCCGCGAGGTCGGCGGAGGTGGTGACCGTCGTGCCCGAGATGTTCTTCTGGATGGTGCTCTTGACGCCGGAGATCTGCTGCGAGTCGGACGCCTTGACGTAGATCGTGGTGACCTTGTTCTTGGAGTCGCTGAGCGTCTGCGCCTGTTGGAGCGGCATGTAGAGGTTGGCCGCCGCGTCACCGCTGTCGGGTGTCGCGATGCCGATGATCTTGTACTTGACGCTCTTGACGGTGACGGTGCCGCCGAGCTTGAGCTTCTTCTCCTTGGCGTACGACGTGTCCGCGACGACGACCTTGGCGTTCGTCTCGGAGGTCTTGAACGTACGACCGCTGGTGATCTTCGACGAAGTCAGCGGGCCCAGGGCGGGCTTGGTGACGTCGGTGCCGTAGACCGAGTAGTTGTTGACGTCGAAGTCGGCGCCGCCGCCCTTGACGGTGCCCTGCGGTGAGGGCTGGGCGCCACCGCCACCCCGACCGCCTTGTTGGTTGCCGCCGTTGGGGGCCTGCTGGAACTGACCGCGGGTGAACTGGCCGTTGACCCGGATGACTTGGAGGCTCAGTCCGCCGACGGCGTCCGCGACGCCGTTCTGGGAGCCGACCTTGGCGACGGTGGAGGAGGCCAGGGTCTGGAAACCCTGGACCATGACGCGGTCGCTGCTCTGCTCCTTGTCGGAACCGCTCTCCCTCGCGTCGAAGTTGAAGCGCGGGCGCTCGCTGGAACCGGTGGCCGGCGCGGCGGCCTTGGTGACCGTCATGTCGGTCCCCAGCCCGTACAGCGACTGGAGGACCTTGCCCTGGGCCTTTTCCATGCCCGAGGACACGGAACTGACCACGATGACCAGGGCTATGCCCAGGGCGAGCCCGGAGGCGACGACGAGGGCCGCCTTTCTGCGGCGGCGCAGTTCGCGCCTCAGGTAGGTGAAGAACATGGCCGCAAGCTAGGTACGGCGCGTGATGAAGGCATAAGGCCGAAATAAGAGAACGATGAGAAGGCTGTGGCCGGGCCC
>NZ_JBHWVI010000349.1:0-6049 GCF_042737005.1 Streptomyces sp. NPDC060027 | reverse complement strand
GCCCGCGACCGGCTTCCTCCGTCGCAGGCTTCGTGGTGATGGTCTTGGGCGCTCTTGTACTCCGGCCTGGTCGATGCCCCTGCGCGGCAACGCCGTCGCCCAAGTCACCGCCCTGGTAGCCGTGGTGCTGGATGCCAGTACCGCCGGGAGCGGCGCATAGCCGGACCGGTCTCACGGTACGGGCCCGCTCATGGCGACGGCCGCCGGTCGGCCGGCGGCCGTGTGCCTCGCGAGACGTGGCCCCCGCACCGTCCACATCGAGCACTCCCTGCGGGCAGAACCCGGAAGCGTAGAAACCCGGGTCTCGAAGCTGCCCGCCAGGGACGCACCGGGCCTGCCGACCTCTGCGGGAGTCGAGGCGGGGCCCGGCGCTCTTGGGGCACCGCAGGCTCGCTCTGCTGCGGGAAGCAGCCCCAACCACCACACCCGAACGGCACGGGGAGACTGCACCCCCAACCTAGACCCCAACAGCGGCCACCGACCCCCCATAAGGGGGACTGCTATAAACCCCCCAGTTGCTCGCACACCAGGCAGAAAGTGATTCTGCGTGTGTCGGTCTCTTCATCCCCAGGGCCGTAGAGGACTGAAGCTGCCCCAGAACGCTGTGCGTCCGGCAACCTGCGAGGGTGACAGGCAGTGAAGTCCTGCGTGAGTTGCAGGCCTTGGCCGTCTCAGGCCGCGGTCGTTGGGTTCGCTTCCGCGGCGTGGCGGCATTCGGCATTGATGCGCTGGGCGTCTTCGAGCTGGTCTTCGAGGATGACGATGCGGCAGGCGGCCTCGGGGGTGCCCTGGTCGACGAGTTCGCGGGCGCGAGGTCGATCGCGAACCCCACGCCCATGTCGCCGACATAGTGCTCCGCAACCGTTTGAACTCCGACCTCATCTGATCCTGGCGTCAATTGGGCCTGCCGAAGCCGAGCCACGCAGCGATCCTCAGGTCAACGCATCATCCACCTGAGGACCGCTAACAGATTTGTCACCCTGACCGACCGGACCCGGGCCCACGCCCTGCGCGGCCGCGGCCGCGCCGCCTCATTGGGTGGCGCGATAAGGTACCAGGTAGGTACCATGCCGGTATGCCATCACTGAATGTGACCTTCACCGACGAAGAAATGGAAGCCGTGCGCGCGTCTGCCGCGGCCGAGGGCAAGAGTCTCAAGCAGTACATGCACGACCTCGGCGTCCGCGAAATGCAGCGCAAACAGTTCGTGGCCGGCGCCGCCTCATGGGCGGACAGGCTGCGCGAGGAGTTCGACGAGGCATTCCCGGACGAGATTCCCCCGTCCCAGCGCGGCGAGGGAGCCACTGCCGCCTGATGACCCTGTACATCGATGTCCCCTGGCTCCTGGACGTGCAGGACGCCGCCCTCGGCAATGACGACGTGACGGTCACCGACTACTCGGCGCTCGTGGCGGCCGTCGCGCGCCACAAGACGCGCATGCCGACCCTCGCCACGTCCAACCCCGACACCGCGTGGCGCGCGGCCGCGCTCCTGCACACCATCGTGCGTCTCGAACCGCTCCCCCACCGCAACAGCCTCTTCGGCGCCTTCGTCACCGGCCAGTACATGGACCAGTCGGGGGAAGGAATCGACCCTCCCTACGGGGCCCTGTCCGACCTGATCAGAAAAGTCCGCGAAACCCGGCTGAGCATCTACGACGTCGCCGACGTTCTCCGCACCTGGCAGATCTGACACCCCTCCCAGCTGGACTGCTGCGGCGGTGTCCGGCGCTCGCAGCCGGGCCGCGGGGTCAGAGCAACGCCGTCATCGTCTCGTGCCGGCATGCCCTACAGAGCCCCCGCGCAAGGACCGTGACGGGCTATCAGCTGGACTATGGCATCCGAGCCCGCCGGGCTTGTCCGCTTCACCCCAGGCCGGCACCGACGGTCCTTGACATCCTCGTCCGGGTGTTCGTGGCTCGGGAGGACGGCTGCGGTCTGGGGCCGAGCGTAGGACGTGCCGTGGTACGGCCACCCGTCCCCATGCGTCCGTGGTCCAGGCGACCAGCAGGGCGACCAGGAGCAGCGCGTCACGGTTGCCTGGGTGAATGACCGCGCGTTCCTCGACGGTGTGGAGGGCCGGGGTGTGCTCGACGCTGGCCAGGGAGAGGGGCAGCCACGCCGCATCAGCGCGAGGTGAGCGAACCATCCTGCGAACGGCGAGTGCCCCAGGCGGCCGACTGGTGGCGAGCGCGGCACCCCACAGGACGGTCACCGCAGTATTCTGCGGCTCGGTGGCGGCCTGGTGCGAGCGCTGGTGCGCGGGAAGTTGAGGCGGCTGGCCATGCGGGCCGCCCCGTCCGCTGGAGGCGGCATGCCAGGCCCGGAGCAGCCAGAAGGCGGCTGCTGCGCCGCCGGGGGTGGCAGCGACCTCGGCCCAGACGGCGGGGCGCCGAGGGCAAACAGATGGGCAGTGAGCGCGTGCGGCCGCCCGTGCGGGAAGGCGGATGTACAAGGATCGGCGTGCTGGCCGCTCTTCCCACAGTGCTCCTGGCGGGCCGGTCCCGCGAGTCAACTGAGATGGTCAGGGACTGTCCCAGAGGGTGACGGCAACATCCGGGGGCTGGCTCAGAAGGTGATCTCGTCGGCCAGGCGGATATCGGCATCATGTTGCGGCGCATCATGCGCAGCGCTGCGTGAGCAAGATCAGCGTGGATATGGGCCACGGCATCCTCGGGGACAGTCACCCGCAGGTGACGGATGTGCGCGTCGAGCGCCGAATACAGCACGCACTGCTCGGTGACCTGACCGCACAGCACCACGTGACCGACTTCTTGCTGGGCGAGCAGGTAGTTCAGTGGCGTCTCATATAGATCGAGTGCCGGGCCTTGACCACGAAGAGCGAGGTGTCGTCGGGCCTGAGCGGTTCGACCAGGTCGGCGTGCGGCCCGCAAGTGCAGTGTCGGCAGCTCCCCGTGGTGGGACCGCCATTCTCCGAAGTTGTCGTTGACATAGATGACGGGAGCCTCGGCAGCGAGCAATGCTCATGACTTGTGGATCGGCCTCGGATTGGACGCGAAGGGCGTACCTTCCCGAGTGATCGACTTCTGGTCATCGAGTAGGCCGACGTTGCACCGTCGGTCGGGAAGGCACGCCCGTGCTGAGCGGGGTGAATGCCGATGGAACGACCGAGACCGGCTCCCTGATCGACGACATCGTCCGGGAGGGCGCGAGGCGGATGCTGGCCGCCGCACTGGAAGCTGAAGTCAACGCCTATATAGCCGAGTTGGCCGGTCAGCAGGATGAGCGCGGGCACCGTCTGGTGGTCCGCAACGGCTACCACCAGGCGAGGAAGGTCACGACCGCGGCCTGGGCCGTCGAGGTGAAGGCCCCGCGGGTCAACGACAAGCGCGTCGATGAGTCCACCGGCGAGCGCAAGAGGTTCTCCTCGGCGATCCTGCCGCCGTGGTGCCGCAAGTCCCCGAAGGTCAGCGAGGTGCTGCCCCTGCTCTATCTGCACGGCCTGTCCTCTGGCGACTTTGTGCCCGCCCTTGAGCAGTTCCTCGGTTCGACGGCCGCCCTCTCACCGGCGACGGTCACCCGGCTCACCCAGCAACGGCAGGCCGATCACGCCGCGTTCGGCGAGCGTGATCTGTCCGCCAGCGACTACGTCTACGTATGGGCCGACGGCATCCACCTGTGCATACGCCTGCGGGAGGCGAAGTCGTGCGTGCTTGTGCTGATGGGCGTGCGCGCGGACGGCACCAAAGAGCTGATCGTCATGAACGACGGCTACCGCGAATCCGCCGACTCGTGGGCCGACCTGCTGCGGGACTGCGCACGCCGGGGCATGCGCGCTCCCGCCCTCGCCATCGGGGACGGCGCGCTCGGGTTCTGGAAAGCCCTGGCCGAGGTGTTCCCCGAACCCGGCATCAAAGGTGCTGGGTTCACAAGATCGCCAACGTCGCGAACGCCCTGCCGAAGTCCGCCCAGCCCGGCGCAAGGAAGGCCCTGCAGGAGATCTGCAACGCCGAGGATCGCGACCACGCGCTCAAGGCCGTCGCCGAGTTCGCCAAGACCTACGGCGCGAGGTTCCCCAAGGCCGTCAAGAAGATCACCGACGACGTCGACGAGCTGCTGGCGTTCTACGACTCTCCCGCCGAGCACTGGGTCCACCTGCGGACAACCAACCTGATCGAGTCGACTCTCGCCACTGTCCGTCTGCGGACCAAGGTCACCCGGGGCGCCGGCAGTC
Organism: Streptomyces sp. NPDC060027; assembly: GCF_042737005.1. Taxonomy (NCBI): domain Bacteria; kingdom Bacillati; phylum Actinomycetota; class Actinomycetes; order Kitasatosporales; family Streptomycetaceae; genus Streptomyces; species Streptomyces sp. NPDC060027. The sequence goes on along the minus strand of NZ_JBHWVI010000349.1, from coordinate 1,855 downwards.
CGGCCGCCGCCCTGGCCATGGTCTTCAAGCTCGTCGAGTCCGCACAGCAGCGGTGGCGAGCCGTGAACGCTCCCCACCTCGTCGCCCTCGTCCGCGCCGGAGCCCACTTCGAACGCGGCCTCCTGGTCGAGCGACCGACGGCCGCAGCGTGATGCATGAACGACGTCGGCAGGGGCGGTCTTGGTCGCGAAACAACCGCGGCTACGTTCTGCTCAAGGTGGACACCGTCGAGGACGACGCCTGGATGTCCCAGCCAGAAGCCGCCCGCCGCCTGGGCGTCACTCTCATCCGGGTTGGGATGCTCATCGCCAACCGCCGTCTGATACCGGCGGAGAACCGGGCTGGCCAGGCTGGAGTCATAACCGCCAGCGTTCAAGCCGAGGAAACCTGGCGAGCGAACGCGAGTAGGAGGGCGAAGTTCGCCCGCCTTCTGAAGGACACGATCAACTGGTTCTGATCACTGATCCACAAGCCTTGTGGATAGCTCCTCGGCAGCCCTGGCGCGTTCCAGGAGGCGACTGAGCGCAGGGATCACCTTTGCCACGGACGTGACGAGAAGTTCGGCGCCGTCATGCCCATAGGTGTTGATCATGTCGATGAGGGTGAGTGCTGTCCTGTCATGGCCATCCACGATTGCGCCCTTCTCCTGATCGCACGGGCCGACATGCCAGGGGCCCCACTTTGCGGGCGATGTCGGCCTCATGAACCAGCACCTGACGGCGAAGCAGGCCTCCTGCGGGTTCGGTCAGCGCCCGAGGCAAGGCGGCGCCGGCCGTGCTGCGTCACCGCGGATCAGGTTGCCGTTTGGCGCCGCGGCCCCAGGGGTCAGGCGCTCCCGGGGACCAGACTTCCGGTCCTCCTCCGTGCCACTCGATGACCGGCAGTTCTGCCACGTCGACCTCGTCCAGCCCCTCCCAGCCCGCCTGGTTGAGAAGCTCGGTCAGAGCACGCAGGCTGCGGACCGTGCCCGCGGGCCTTCCATCCACCCACACCAGACGACCGACACGTCTCGTGGGCGGGTGGACGATCACGGAACGCTCCCTCATGTCCCACACCTCACCTTCCGCTGCCCTGTCCCGCGCTGGCGACAGGCAACGACGTGGGCCGCTGCCCGGGGCGCAGGATGACGTCGCGGCGCGTCGCGGACGATTCGCCGGAGCGGCGGTGGAAGACGCCCGCTGTAGTGGCTGGGGGCTTGGGAGACGCGTCGGCCGCTCGGCGTCCGTGTCCGGGCCTCATGGCCGCTGCGGAGCTGGAGGCGGGTGCGACGGCAGCCTTGGCCAGGTAGGAGTGGGCGGTCGAGGGCGTCAGCGATCTCGCGGGTTCCGGTGGACACACACAGGGTGTAGGCGAGGTCGCGCAGGCGCTGACTGGGGGCGTCGCTCCGTCGGGCGTTTCCTCTGCGAGGAGCGTCTCGTACGCCCTGACGAGCTGGCTCAGAGTGGCGGGGAGGGGCATCAGCATCGGTGCAGCTCCTTGGACTAAGGCTTTCCGGCCTCCACTGGTAAACGAGTCCGAGTAACGCACTGACATGGGTGGGTCCCTGCTACCGCGGAATGAAAGCTGAGTCTGTTGGTCCGGGATCATTGGAGGGCTGTCCGGAGGACGACCGTGCCGCCAGAAACCATGCCTCCAGCACGCCGAATCCGGCACTCACCCGTCTCGCGAGCATGATCGTCCGTATGATCACCCGCCCAGGCACGGGGCACGGCCGTGGGTCACAGCGGTCGATCACCTCACGCGGCCCTCGTCCGATTCGACCTCTTCGTCCTCGTCGTCGGGGAGGTGGACGTCGTCGACGGCGATGTTCACCTCGACGACCTCCAGTCCCGTCATCCGTTCCACGGCGCTGATC
>NZ_JBHWVI010000348.1:0-6067 GCF_042737005.1 Streptomyces sp. NPDC060027 | reverse complement strand
GGCCGGCTGACGCTCGCGAAGATGCGTGAGCCGCTGGACATCGTGTGGTCGCGTCCGCTGCCCGAGGGTGCAGCTCCGTCGACGGTGACCGTCTCCCAGGATCCGGCCGGACGCTGGTTCGTGTCCCTGTTGGTCGAGGACCCGTCCGTCCAGCCCCTCCCGGCCACGGATACGGCGGTCGGTATCGATGTCGGCGTGAACCATCTGCTGACCCTGTCGACCGGGTTCCTGGCCCAGTGCCGGATCGTCTCGCCCTTGTGAGCGGACAGGTTATCCAGGATGACGTAGATCGGGGCGCCGTCCGGGCGGGCCGCGCGGATCGACCGCAGCGCGGCCAGGGTGTTGTGGGCACCCTTCTTGCGGCGGTTGACGCCCCACAGTCTGTCGTCGCCGATCGAGTAGCAACCGTGGAAGTACCTGACGCCGTGGGTGCGGTGGTAGGTGGCGGGGTGACGCTCGGGGTGGCCCGCGGGAGCCCAGCAGGATCCGGCGGTGGGGCGGATGCCGAGCGGGCCGAACTCGTCGAACGCGAACACGCGGTCAGGGAAGCGGTCCAGCACCTGCTCAATGCGGTCGAGCTTGGCGTCGCGCTCAGGGTCCGGTGACTCCTTCCACGTCTTGGTCCGTTGGAAGGTGATGCCGCGGCGGGCGAGCAGGCACCGTAACGCCTCCCGCCCGATCCGGATCACGCGGCCGTGGACTTTCCGCAGGTAGGCAGCAAGCTTGCGGATGGACCAGCCGGTGAAGGGTTGGCCGAGCTTGGTCGGGCGGGTGGTGGCCGTCGTGAGAATGAAGTCCTCGTCGTCAGGAGTGAGCAGGCGGGGACGGCCTCCCGCCCACTGAGGGTCCAGGCAGGCCAGGCCGATCTCGTTGAACCGGTGGATCACGTCCCGGACGGTGTCCTCGTCGGCCTGCACCAGCTTCGCGATCACCGGCACCCGGTTCCCGCCGGCCGAGGCCAGCAGCATCATCGCGCGCCGATAACGCACCGAACTGTTGCTGCCCCGGCGCACGATCTGCTGCAGCTTCTGCCCCTCCTGGTCGGTCAACCTGCGCACCCGGACAGGCTCAGCCACCACACCCCCAACGATCGGACGGACATCACCGCACATCCAACCGCCGCCACCACCAACCCGGCGAACCTTCCCGGTCAGAGCACTAGCGGATGTGTGCTGCACAGCACTCCGTCGAACGCGGTGCCCGCCAGGGTTGGATCGCCCCTTATCCGACAACGGACGCCATCTCGTTGGTCCTCCGGTCCGGGCCGACGTAGAAGGCCGGCCCGGGCCGGTCATGCGCTCGCGGAGCATGACGCGTGAGCGCTCACACGCCGCCCTTGTCGACCAGCGCAATCAGGGCATCTGCTGCGGGCGCGGAGGAGGCCGGGTTCTGCCCGGTGACCAGCAGGCCGTCCTGCACGACATAGGGTTGCCAGTCGCCGGCCTTGGAGTAGAGGCCTCCGAGCCTGGTTAGTTCGTCCTCGACCAGGAAGGGGACCACGTCGGTGAGCTGAACGGCCTCCTCTTCGGAATTGGCGAATCCGGTGACCCTCCTGCCCAAGACCAGCGGCGTGCCGTCTTCGTAGACGGTGTGCCGCAGTACGCCGGGTGCGTGGCACACCACTCCCACCGGCTTGCCCGAGTGGAGGGTCGTTTCGATCAACCGGATGGAGACGGTGTCTTCGGCGAGGTCCCACAGCGGTCCGTGGCCGCCGGGGTAGAAGACTGCGTCGAAGTCGCCGGCCGCGACCGAGTCAAGGCGGACGGTGTTCGCCAGTGCCTCGGTCGCCTCCGGGTCTGTCTCGAAGCGCCGGGTCTGGTCGGTCTGGAAGTCGGGCTCGTTGCTCTTGGGATCCAGCGGCGGCTGCCCGCCCTTGGGTGAGGCAAGCACGAGCTGCGCGCCGGCCTCCCTGAAGCGGTAGTACGGCGCCGCCAGCTCCTCCAGCCAGAACCCGGTCTTACCGCCGGTGTTCCCCAGCTCGTCGTGCGAGGTGAGAACAATCAGAATCTTCATGCGTGCTCCTTGTTGAATAGACTGGTCTGTCTTTGAGGGGTGAATGCGTCTCCTGGCCGGGATAGGGCAGGAGGCACAGGCCTTCTGCAGGCGCAGAAGACTGCGGGGTTACCGCGCACTGACGGTGCCGAGCGGGGCCGGGCTGCGGTGGTCGGCGAACTTTGACGATGACGCTTGCGCCGAACGCCACATGCCGTACAGGGCCTGGGCGACGTCGCGGGCCTTGTTGCCGGCCGGGGGAGGTCCTCCATGCCAGCTGGTGATCACGTGGTCGACGACGGTATGCGCGCTCTTCTCAGGGCCGGACACATCGACTCGGAGAAGTCCGTAACTTCGGCTCTGGTTTCAGCGCCAAACACCTGCCCTGGCGCTTCTCGACGCTCTGCGTCTGCCGAAGCCACGCGGATGATCGGGTCCCGGCGCGGCCTTCGTGGCTAACCGGCTTCCTGCCAGGAGGAGTCTCCTGTCCGGAACAAAGAAGCGCCGGCCGATGGACGCTTCGCTCCGATCCGTGTGCGGTGCCGAGGCGGGCGATGACGAAGGGGATCCCTAGCGCCGTTGGGGCCGCTTGCCAGGGTCGTAACCTGACACTCGCGGGCGCCAGCGTCTGATGCCGGTGTCGGCAGTACGGGTCCTTTACCGGGGGACGCCGAGAGCCCGGGAGATGACGGTGTCGAAGCCACGGTCGGGAAGGAGCCGGCGCAAGGCGATCAGGGGCCGGGCGCCGAAGCCGGTGACGTAGCGGGTCTTGGGGCGGCGGGCAGTGACGGCTTTGCCGATGGCGTCGGCGATGACGGAGGGCGGGGAGTTGCGCTTGGCGTTGGCCTCGGAGCGCAGGGAGGAGACCATCGCTGCGGCCTGGGCGGCGTAGGGGCCGCTCGCGGAGGACTTCTCCAGGTTGTCGGCGGCGATGTCGCCCCATTCGGTGGCGATGGCGCCGGGTTCGATGACGACGACGTCGATGCCGAAGGGCCTGGCTTCCAGGCGCAGGCAGTCGCTGAGTGCCTCGAGGGCGAATTTGGTGCCGTGGTACCAGCCGCCGAGTGGGGTGTAGATCTTGCCGCCCATCGAGGTGATGTTGACGACGGTGCCGGAGTGCTGGGCGCGCATGTGGGGCAGGACGAGCTGGGTCAGGCGCAGCGCGCCGAAGACGTTAACCTCGAATTGGTAGCGGGCCTCGGTGAGGGGGATGTCTTCGAGGGCGCCGTAGGAGCCGTAGCCGGCGTTGTTGACCAGGACGTCGATGCGGCCGGTCTCGGCGGTGACCTTCTCGACGCCGTCACGTATGGAGTCGTCGTCGGTGACGTCCATCTCCAACGGGCGGATGCCGCGATCGGCGAGCTTTTGGAGGCGGTCGGTGCGGCGGGCTGCCCCGTAGACGGTGTAGCCGAGTTCCTGGAGCTTGAGCGCGGTGGCCTCGCCGATGCCGGAGGAGGCACCGGTGATGAGGGCGGTCTTGGCGGGCATGGCGGGGTCCTCACTGACTAAGATGAACTGTGGTTCACGATTCATCCTGAACCATGGTTCACCTTGATGCAAGTGAAGGGCAGGGAAGTCGCAATGACCCAGGCCAGGGCGCCGCGCGCCGACGCGATCCGCAACCGGAAGAAGATCCTCGCCGCCGCCAGCGAGCAGATCACCGCCCACGGACCCGAGATCGGCATGGATGAAATCGCTGCCGCCGCGGGCGTGGCCGTGGGCACCCTGTACCGGCATTTCCCCACGAAGACCGACCTGGTCGCGGCCGTCGTCGCCGAGTTCGTCGCCCGGGTTGCCGACGATGCAGAGGCATCACTCGAGCGCGTGACCGCTGGCGGCCGTGCCGCGCACGAACTGGCTGCGCTCCTCGGCCGCGTCGTCGAAGTGTCCGTGACCGACCGCGCCGCCAAAGCCGCCGCCGAGGCACTCGGCGCAGAACCCGGCGACCGCACCGACGAAGACCGGGTGGGCACAGCCGTCGCCGCCCTCGTCCACGCCGGCCAGACCCAAGGCGACATCCACCCCGACATCACCGTCGACGACATTTATCTGCTGTTCTCCACCGCCCCTACCGACCAGCCCCCTGCCGTCCGCGCCCGCTGGCTCGCCCTCGTCATGCCAGGACTGGCCCACAACCGGCCGACCACATCCGCCTGAGCGCCCGACTTCTCAAGCGGCCCACGCGCCCTCGGACACACGGAGCCAGACAGTCGGGGCACGATACAGAGGAGAGCGAGCGGCGGCCGGCCACCCTTGCCCGGCATGAACCGGGCGGCGCTGAGGCTGTGATCAGCAGTACGGCGTACCGTTCGCCTGCCCGAACGTCAGCTCGTTCAGTGTCTGCCGTCGGAATGCCCGTTTGGGTATGCGTTGCTCACGCTGCCGTGGTGGAGATGGAGGAGCGTAGAGGAAGAAAGGATCCGAGTCCGCTCAAACAGTGAATACGCCTGCCTCCCACAGGAGTTTCACCGTGTCCGTCCCCACCGCCACCAACCAGAGCATCTGTATGCCCCTGCCCGTTCTGGGATCGGAAATCACCGTGCCCCTCGTGACGGGTGGCGAGGTCACCTATGACGCGCTGGACTGCACGGCCAACGCGCCCACGCTGCGGCGTGTCTGGGACGACGTCGCCGCCTACGCACCGTAGTACGGCAGCGTCCACCGCGGTGCCCGCTATCTCTCCCAGCTCCGACCAACCACAGACTCCCTGAACCTGCTGGCCCATGCCCTGCCCGCCGAATGCCAGGTCTTCGTCTTCGAAACTGAACACCACACCTCTCTGCTGCCCTGGCAGGGTGCCCACGTCACCTACCTCAACGCCCCGCGCACTCCTCGGCAGGCCATCTCGACCCTGGAGCGGGCCCTCGCCGACCGCGACCCCAACGGCCCGGCCCTGGTTTGTGCCACCGGCGCCTCCAACGTCACCGGGGAGCTGTGGCCGGTGCGCGAAATGGACGCCACCGCCCATGCGCACGGCGCCCGGATCGTCCTGGGCGCCGCCCAGCTCGCCCCACACCACCCGGTGAGCATCCGTGGTCTGGATGCCGACTGGGTGGCCTTCTCCGGGCGCAAGCTGTATGCGCCCTTCGGCTCACGTGTTCTGGCCGGCCGTGCCGACTGGCTGGGCGAGGCCGAGCCGTACCTCGCGGGCGGCGGCGCCAGCCGCCGGGTCATCCGGCGCCAGGACGGAGGCGTCGAGGCGGAGTGGCACCAGAGCTCGACCCGCCACGAGGCAGGCTCCCCCGATGTCATCGGCGCCTACTTCATCGCTTCGGCCTGCAAGGCACTCACCGAAGCCAGCTGGGACGCCCTCATGGCCCACGAGAAGCACCTCGTCCGAACGGTCAGCAAGGGCCTGGCCGAGGTGCCTGAAGTGCGGATCCTCTCGCTCATCGGCGACAACGCCCCACGTGTCGGCATCGTCTCCTTCGTGGTCGCGGGCTGGAACAGCGCTCACTTCGCCGCCTTGTCCTCCGAGTACGGCATCGGCGTCCGCGACGGCCTCTTCTGCGTACACCCGCTGGTACATACCCTGCTGGGCAGCGAAGCGCAGACCCCAGGCGAGTGTGGCGCCCCCGACGCGGCCCCGGACAAGAAGTTTCTCAACGCCATCCGCGTGAGCTTTGGGGCAGGCACCCCGCACGAGCACCTGGAGCGGTTCCTGAAAGCTGTCAAGGAACTGGTTAGGGACGGCGCGCAGTTGCAGTATCGCGTGAAAGACGGCCGCTGCGTCCCGCCCCTGACCGCCACTTCTGCCGACACGCTGCCACCAGCACCGCACGGAACTCCGCGCAGCGCGCTGAAAGAGTGCGCCCAGGACAGGAGTTGGCGAAATCCCGCGGCGGTAACGGGGAACCTATGGTGGGCCAGGAGCACTATCGGCGCGCCGAGTTGTTGGTGGGCGGCGGTCAGCAGGTCGCGGTAGTCGGTCCAGGTAAAGCTGCGACTGCCGTCCCGTTCGTGATTACTGAGGTTCTCGGGCTAGTGTCCTGCGCCAGAGATCCGTCGGCAGAAGCGGGCGAGGGAGTCGAGGATTTCTTCGGCTGTCTTGGTCCAGATGAAGGGCTTGGGGTCG
>NZ_JBHWVI010000347.1:0-6198 GCF_042737005.1 Streptomyces sp. NPDC060027 | reverse complement strand
GGCTCTCGTGTGTGCGGGTGTTCAGCGGTGGCCGCTCACACGCCCCTGGAGGAGCCGGGACAGCGCCGCGTGGACGTCGTCCAGGGAACGCTCGGGCTGGAAGGCCTGCCAGTCCAGGGCGGCCACCAGGACCATCCCGACCAGCGCCGCCGCCGTCAGCGGGATGTCGATCTCGTCGCTGAGCTCCCCGGCCGCCACCGCGTCGCGCAGCACGTCCTCGACGACCGCCACCGCCTGCTGCCGCACCACCATCAGGGTGGACTGCCAGGCGCGGTTGGTGCGCCAGAGCTCCGCCACGTACAGCTGGGTGAAGGCCGGATAGCGGTTGATGAAGACGAGGCCGGCCCGGATCATCGCGTCCAGCGCGTCCACCTTGCTGCCGCCGTCCCGGGCGGTCTTCTCCGCGGCCTCCCGCAGTGAGGCGGTGAGGAGGCCCACGCCGTGCCGCAACAACTCTTCGAAGAGGACCGACTTGCTCGCGAAGTTGTAGTAGACCGTGCCTTTCGCGACCCCGGCCCGCTCGGCGATCTCGTCCACTGTGGTGGCTGAGAAGCCCTGTTCGGCGATCAGGGTGACGGCCGCCTCGTAGAGCTTCTGCCGGGTCGCCTCGCGGCGGCTGCCGCCGCCCGCCGTGGTGCTGCTGCTGTCCATGGCCCCGATTCTCACAGGAGCGCCCACGCGCTTGGTCACAGGCTCAGCTCCGGGTGCAGCCGGTCGAGGGTCCACACCTGCTTGCGGCGCGCCGACAGGGCGGTGAGCGCGAGGGCTCCCACGGTGAACGCCGTCAGGACGAGGCACGCCGTCCGGACCGGTTCGAGGCCGCCGCCGGTGATGAGCCTCCGGAGGGCCTCGACGACGTAACTCATCGGCAGGAAGGGGTGGATCGCGTTGAAGAAGCGCGGACTGGTCTGGACGGGGTAGGTGCCGCCCGCCGACGTCAGCTGGAGCATCAGGAAGGCGAGGACGAGGATCCGGCCCGCCGCCCCGAAGCGCGCGTTCAGCCACTGCACGATCGCCGCGAAGCAGGCCGACACCAGGAACAGGAAGCCCACGGTTCCGGCCGCCCGGACCATCTGGAGGCCGATCGCCCAGTGGAGCACCGCCATCAGGGCGGCCGTCTGGAGCACGCCGATGACGGCGACCGGCAGCCAGCCCGCCAGCGCGATCCGCCACGCCGAGGCCCCCGCCGCGAGCGCGCGCCGGTTCAGCGGCTGGATCAGCATGTACGCCACCATCGCGCCGACCCACAGGGACAGCGGGATGAAGTACGGGGCGAATCCCGTGCCGTAATTGGGCGCCTTGTGCAGGTCCCTGGAGGCCAGCTGGACCGGGTCGGCCATGACCTCGGTACGCCGGTCGCGGTCGGGCTTGTCGTAGTCGGGGATCTGGTCGGCGCCGTCGTGCAGTCCGCCGGCCAGCTTCCCGGAGCCGCCGACGAGCTTGTACAGGCCGCCGTCGAGGTCGCTCGCGCCCGTCCTCAACTGTCCGACGCCCTTGTCGAGGTCCGCCGCGCCGGTCTTGGCGGTGCCGATACCGGAGTGCAGCCGCTTCGCTCCCTTGGCGACCTCGGAGGCGCCGTCGTTCAGCTTGTTGATCTTGGAGACGCTGTCGTCGAGGTCCTCGGAGAGATGCGGCGAGCGGTCGGCGAGCGCCTGCGCCTGCTTCTCCAGCGTCGCCAGGTTCTTGTCCAGCTTGTCGAGGTCGCCGTCCTGGTCGTCGATCAGGGTGTTCACGTCGTCGGCGACCTTGACGACGTCCGCGGCCGCCTCCTTGGCCTTCTTCAGGTCGGGACACGCCGCGTCGGGGAGCGGGAGGGTCTCGCACCGCGCGCGGTAGACGGTGTTCAGCGTGTCGGACGCGGTGCGCGCGCCCTTGGCCGCGGCCGGGGCCGTCTTCACCAGGGTGTCGAGGTTGTGGCGGATCCCCGCGGCCGAGTCGGCGACCAGCTGGGCCGTGTCACCGATCGACTTCTCGTTGTCCTTCAGAAAGGGGCCGACCTTGTCCGCGACCCCGTTGACCTTGTCGGCCAGCGCCTGGGTGCCGTCCGCGACCTGGCGCGAACCGTCCTCCAGGTCGCCGGCGCCCGTGTTGAGCTTCCTCAGGCCCCCGGTGAGTTTCCCGCTGCCCCTCTTGGCCTCCTTCAGGCCGTCCGCGAGGTCCTTGGAGCCCTTCTTCGCCTTGCCGATGCCGCCGTTGAGCTTGTCGGCGCCCTCGGCGGCCTGCACGGTCGCCCCGTGGATGTCCGAGAACGAGATGAAGATCTTGTCGAGGAACGAACGTGAGGCCTTCGTGGACGCGGCCGTCCGCACCTCGCTGAACACCGTGCGGGAGATCTGCCCGACGATGTAGTTGTTCGCGTCGTTGGTCCGCACCTGGAGCGCGCCCGTCTCGGGCGATGCCCCGGAACTGGACGCGATCCTCTTGCTGAAGTCGCCCGGCATGGTCAGCGACAGGTAGTACGTGCCGTCCTCCACACCGCGGCGGGCCTCGGCGGAGCTCACCTCGTGCCACTCGAAGGTGTCGCTGTCGCGCAGCCCCTCGGTGATGTTGTCGCCGATCGTCACCTTCTTGCCGCCGGCCGTAGCCCCCTTGTCGTCGTTCACCAGCGCGACGGGGATGCGGTCGAGACGGCCGTACGGGTCCCAGAACGACCACAGGTAGAGGGCGCCGTACAGCAGGGGCAGCAGCAGGAGCGCGGCGAGCGCGGCGCGCGGCAGCTTGCCCCGGCCGAAGCGGCGGAGTTCAAGAGCGGCCAGTTTCGGTGAGCGCATCAGCCGTCTCCTTGTCGTTGGTGTCGCTGTCGCTGTCGCTGTCGCTGTCGCTGTCGCTGCCGCTGTCGCTGTCGCTGTCGGCGCCGGTGGTGGCCTCGGCTGTTTCGGCGGTGGTGCTGGTGGCCGTGGCGTCGGTGTCGGTGTCGGGGGCGGCGTCGGCCTTGGTGGTGTCGGTGCCGGCCTTGGTGGTGGCCTCGGCGGCAGCGGCGGTGGTGTCGGCGATGGTGTCGGTCCCGGGCGCCGACGCGGTCTCGCGGGAGGCGCCGGGGCCCTGTTCGCCGGCGTCCCTCGACGCGTCGCTCGGTGCGGTGGACACGACGACGGCGCCCTCGGGGGCCTCGCTGCACACCGCCACGACCGTGGTGCCGGACTCGGTGAGAGACGTCAACAGGGCCCAGACGTCGGACCGTTCGGCGTCCGAGAGCTTGAGGTCGGCGTCATCGACACCGAGCAGCCGAGGGCGGCCGATCAGGGCCAGCGCGAGGGACAGCCGCAGTGCTTCGAGCCGTTCCAGATCGCGTACGGCGGTCCTCTGCCCCTTGGGCAGCGTCTCCGGGTCGAGTCCCGCGGCGGCCAGCGCGGCGCCGATCCGCGCCTTGGCCTCGCTCACCCGCTCGCCGCGCGGTCGCAGCAGGGCGCGCAGCGAACCGCCGAACCGCCGCTGCAGCAGCGCCCGTTCCCGCAGGTGCTCCCCGACGGTCAGCGCGGGGTCGAGGTCCGTGACCCCGGGCACGTGTGCGAGCGCGCTCGTCCGGCGCACCGCGGCCATCTGCTTCGGCAGCACGGCCGTCCCCACGGCCGCCGTCCCCTCGGTGGCCTTCATCCGGCCCGTGAGAGCGAGCAGCAGGCAGGTGCGGCCGGACCCGGACGGCCCCTCGATCGCGATGAGCGATCCGGGCTTCGCTTCGACTCGAACCCCGCGGAACGCCCAGCCGCGGGGCCCCTTGAGCCCGAAGTCCTCGGCTGCGACGCCCAGTCCGTGCGGACCGTCCACAGATTCCCCATCCCCTGAAACATGGAACTACTTTTGAACTGACTGGTCAGTGCAAAAACTATCCCGAACTTTCGAGCGAAGCAAAAGCCCAGGTCAGAACGGATTGTCAGTGGCATACCTCACGATGGGCACATACGGCCACAGTGCCGTCACACGACGACAGGAGGTTCGTCATGGCCAGCTCTTCCGCAGCCGCCGCCCGCCGGCGCCGCGCCACCGGCCCTGCCCCCTCACTGAACAGCCCGGCGAGCGATGTGCACCCCGTGCTCCGCCGGGCCACGGCGCCACCCGCCGCCCTCGACCTGCTCTCCCAGGCCCGCTCCGGGCTCGACGAGGCGACGGCCCTGGAAACATCCAACGAGCGGTACGCGACAGCCCACTTGGCCGCGCTGCGCACCGCCGCCGCAGTGCTCGCCGCGCGAGGCCGCCCGGAGCCCACGTCCCGACGCCGGACCCGTATCCGCAGCGCCTGGGAAGTCCTCCCGGAGATCGCTCCCGAACTGACCGAGTGGAGCGCGTTGTTCGCCTCCGGGGCCACCCGTCGTGCCCGCGCCGAGGCGGGCATCCAGGGAGCGGCCACCACCCGCGACGCCGACGACCTGATACGCGACGTCGCGATGTTCCTGCGCCTCGTCGAGCGGATGCTGGTGCTGCAGCCCGTGCTGCCCCAGCCCCGGCAGGACGGCGACCGGGAGCGGGCGGACAGAGGGGTGCCGGACGCGGGTTGAGTCTCGGGGACGCCTCTCGGGGACGCCACCGGTTCGGCGTCCGTCCGGCACCCGCTCGTCATGCGATGCGGCGCACGTGAGACGGAGGATCGTTCACCGCGGCGGAGGCAATAGGGTGGAGACGCCTGCTGCCTCCCCGCCGGGGGGCCCGAAGATCGCTCCGCCGTTCAACAGGCGGTGCCGCGCCGAGGAGTCAACTGCCGTGTCGGACCCGATGCGCCCCCGCGCTTCTCTCCGTACCGCCGTGGTCTGGGAGGTCCTCAAGGACGCCCTGGACCGCCGGGTCAAGGCCGCCGGGCGGGAGTCGCTCGACGTGCTGGACACGGGCGGCGGCAGCGGCAACTTCGCCGTGCCCGTCGCTGCCCTCGGTCACCGTGTCACCGTCGTCGACCCCAGCCCGAACGCGCTGTTCGCGCTGGAGCGCCGCGCCGCCGAGGCCGGCGTCGCCGACCGCGTGCAGGGCGTCCAGGGCGACGCGCACGGACTCTTCGACGTGGTCGAGCGTGGCGGCTACGACGCCGTGCTGTGCCACGGCGTCCTGGAGTACGTCGACGACCCGGCCGAGGGCGTCCGCAACGTGGTGGACGCGCTGCGGCCCGAGGGCGTGCTCAGCCTCCTCGCCGCCGGCCTGGGCGGCGCCGTGCTGGCCCGCGCCCTCGCCGGGCACTTCAAGGAGGCCCGGCACGCGCTCGACGACCCGGACGGACGCTGGGGCGAGGGTGATCCTGTTCCGCACCGGTTCACGGCCGAACAGCTCACCTCCCTGGTCGCCGGCGCGGGCCTGCACGTCGGTGCCGTGCACGGGGTACGGGTCTTCGCGGACCTGGTGCCGGGAGTCCTGGTGGACACCGAGCCGGGCGCCCTGGAGGCCCTGCTGAAGCTGGAGGCGGCGGCGGCCGAACTCGCCGCGTTCCACTCCGTGGCCACACAGCTCCATGTGCTCGGCGAGGCCCGGGGTACCGCCGAGGGCTGAGCGGCCTCCCGTGGTGCGGCGCTGATCAGGGGCTCGGCAGCAGATGGAGTACGCCACAGACCACCCGATCGAGTGCTCGGCGCCGTATGATCGAGGGAGACCGTCCGGCATGACGGACCGTTCGCTGGGGAATGCACGCCTCAGTACATCGGGTCGCCATGACGGGTTCCGGTTGGCGAATTGGCGTAGAGGGGCGGGTTTCACGGGGGCGATTCCCTGCCTATCCTGAAGGGGACCCCCGGTCGCCCCGGCGACTGCACGATGAGGAGGACTCCGTGCCGCTCTCGGAGCACGAGCAGCGAATGCTCGAGCAGATGGAGCGAGCGCTGTACGCCGAAGATCCCAAGTTCGCGACAGCGCTTGAGGGAAGCGGGCTGCGTACGTACACCCGGCGACGGGTTTACCAGGCGGTCGCGGGCTTCCTGGTGGGTATCGCGCTCCTCATGGCTGGAATGGTCGCAGTTCAGATCTGGCTGAGCGTGGTGGGCTTCCTGGTCATGCTGGGCTGTGCGGTGCTCGCCGTCACCGGTTGGCGCAAAGCTCCCAAGCCGGGTGAACAGCCGGCCGCGTCCGGCTCACCCGCCGCTCGCCGTCAGGGTCGGCAACGCCGCTCCATGATGGACCGCATCGAACAGCGCTGGCAGCGTCGCCGCGACGAACAGGGCGGTAACTGAGCCTCCGGCGTCGCAGCCGCAGACATACACGTGAGGGGGCGTCCACCCGGGCCTGGGT
>NZ_JBHWVI010000346.1:0-6205 GCF_042737005.1 Streptomyces sp. NPDC060027 | reverse complement strand
CATACTTGTGGGTCTGGGGGGCTGGTATTTTTTTAAAAGAGACCGCCGGACACCCCCCCGCCCCCGGGGCCCCCCCTCGGCCGCCCACCCCGGCCGGTCGGACCGGGGTGCGCGTCGAGCCGCGGAGCTGCCGTGCCTACGCGGGCAGGTTCAGCTTGAGTGCGGACTGAAGGAGCTCCGGCTTGGTCCAGTCATTGCGCTGTCCCGCGTACGGCGTTCCGAACGCGGCTGTGCCGATCAGGAGTTGCTTCTTGGTCCCCTCGGGCACGGTCACCGGGATCTCGGTCCCGGACGGGGCGGTGACGGTGACGGTGGTGCCGACGCGGTAGGCCGTGACCTTGCCGTTCGCCACGGCCGTCTTCCAGGCGGTGCGGCGCTGCATCTCGGTGCCGATCGCGCTCTGCCGGGGGTTCTGCAGCGGGGCGTTGTCGGCGTAGATGGCCTTGTAGTCGGCGAGCACCTTGTTCAGGACCGGGTACAGGATGCGGTCCTCGGCCAGGTTGGCCTGGTGGACGTAGTGCGGGCGCGGGTCGTTGCCGATGGCGTGCCCGAGTGCGGTGCGCGCCTCCGCCGGAACGATGTAGTCGGCGTAGCCGGTGGCCGTATCCAGGGGCGCCGGCAGGCAGGTGGAGGTGGCGTTGTTCTCGCAGACGCCGCTGCCCCCGTCGGCCTGCGAGGTGTAGATCCAGTTGTACTCGTCGGCCATCTCCTCGGCCTTGCCGGCGTTGTAGTAGATGTTCATCGGGTAGCGGGGGACGGTCAGCGCGCTGCCGACCGCACGCTGCTCGGGCTCACGGGAGTTGTCGGACCCGGTCCACTTGACGCCGTTGGCGGAGAGGGCGCCCGCGAGGTTCGGGTTGTCGTCGGGCTGCTGGGGCAGCGTCTTGAGACCCGAGTGCTCGCCGGTCACCAGCTCGGTGCGGTCGATGGAGAGGCCGTGGGAGGCCGCCCAGTTGTTGTTCTGCGAGATCTGCGCGGAGATGTCGGCCCGGCTCATGTACTTCGTCGAGCCGTCGGCGTTCTTCGAGCAGGTCCAGGGCACGGTCGTGGTGTCCTGGACGCAGCCGAGGAACGGGTGCGTGTAGGTGTGGTTCATCCAGCGGAACTTGGCCTTGTCGGCGAGCAGCCGGGTGGTGAGGGCGTCGGTGCCGCCGTTCTCGGCCTTCCACTCCTCGCCCGCGCCCGCGTTGAAGACCATGTCGAGGGTGAACCCGTGGTCGGCCTGCCACTGGGCGGCGTAGGCGGCGTCGTCCGCGGTCATCCGGATCGGCGTGGTGCTGTCCTCCCCGTCACCGCCCGCGCAGTCGATGTCGCCGGGCGTGCAGTTGCGCTGCGAGTCCCAGCGGGCGTCGGGCGCGAAGACGTCGTCGACGTGGACGGAGAAGTAGTTCCTGCTCTGTCCGAGGTGCACGCCCTGCGTGAGCCATTCGACGATGCCGCGCGCGAGGACCTTGAACTGCTTCTGGTACTGGTTGTACGCGAAGGTCACCACAAGTTCGCGGCGCCCGTCGTGCTCGTACTGGCCGAGCATCGAACCGCCGGAGGGCGCGTTCAGGTAGCTGGTGAACCCCTCCCTGGGGTGGGCCGCGTAGCCGTAGCTCTCCTGCACCGCCGGGTCGTTGTCCTCGAAGGTGAGCGGTCCGTCGAGGTAGCGGAACGGGCCGGTCGTGCCCGCCGCCGTGACCTGGGTCTGTGCGCCGTCCAGCACGCCGGACCAGCCGCCGTTCTGGTCGGTGTAGTCGAGCCCGACCTCGGGGTGTGCCCAGGTGTAGGCGTCGACCTGCGGGATGCCGAACGTCTTCTCGTACGTCTCCAACGCGGTCTGCTCGGCCGAACCCGGGCCGAACGGCGCCTCGTTCGGCAGGACGACGCCCTGGTACTTGGCGCGCGGGACGCCGTTCACGGTGTCGCTCAGGAACGTCGCGTTGACGGTCGGGCGGCCTGCGTCACCCAGATTGACCGTGGTGTACGGAATGCCGGAGTTCTTCAACTCCGCGGTGATGGCCCCGACCTGGCCCGCGCCATTGTCGAGGACCAGGACCTTGAGATCGATCCGCGGCGCGGTGGCCGCGGATGCGCCGGGTGCCCCCACTCCCAGCGCCAGGAGTCCGGCGGCCCCCAGAACGGCGGCCGTCCCTCTCCAGCGATGCAGACTTTGTGCCATATGTGGCGCCTCCCCCTCGAAGATCCCCTTCGAGTGGAAACCGAGGGGGATCTGTGGAAATCGTGCAAAGCAGTGGGCGGCATGCCCACTGGAACACGATGAGTGTGTCTCAGGTCACCAGGAGTGAGGGGCGGGAATCCAGCACCGCGCCACTTGTGGGTGAACGTCCGCAGAAATGAGCGAAACCCGGCCCCGAGCGTAGGCTCGTCCCGGGTACTTCGCCCGCCCTGTCAGGGGCCCCGGCAAGGACCGCCCCCGAGGACGGATCTAGGGTCAGCCGTCGGGCCCGGTCGACCCAAACCCACTCGGCCACACGAACTTCAATGGAAGCGGAGATCTCACCACCGTGACTGCTCTCACTCTCAGCACCGCCGCGGCGTCCGGTCTGCGGGCCGACGCGATCGTCGTCGGTGTCGCGAAGGGCCCCAAGGGTCCGGTCGTCGCACCGGGCGCCGAGGCCGTGGACAAGGCGTACGACGGCGGGCTCGCCGGAATCCTGGAGACCCTCGGCGCCTCCGGGTCCGAGGGCGAGGTGACCAAGCTGCCCGCACCCTCCGGATTCAAGGCCCCCGTCGTGGTGGCCGTCGGCCTGGGAGCGGTCCCGGAGCAGGACGACAGCTTCGACGCCGAGGCGCTGCGCCGTGCCGCCGGTGTCGCCGCCCGCGCGCTCGCCGGCGCCAAGAAGGCCGCGTTCGCGCTGCCGATCGCGGACGCCGCCGACGCCGGTGCCGTCGCCGAGGGCGCCCGCCTGGGCGCGTACGGCTTCGACGCCTACAAGGAGACCGGCCGGGGCGACGCCGCCAAGAACGGCAAGGGTCCCCTCGCCGAGGTCGCGCTGCTCGGCGGCAAGCCCCGGGACGCGGCGTACAAGGCGGCCATCGCGCGCGCCACCGCCGTGACCGAGGAGCTCAACCGCGCCCGCGACCTCATCAACACCCCGCCGAACGACCTCAACCCGGAGTCCTTCGCCGCCGTCGCCACCGCGGCCGGCAAGGAGCACGGCATCAAGGTGCAGGTGCTCGACGAGAAGGCTCTGGCCAAGGGCGGCTACGGCGGCATCCTCGGCGTCGGCGCCGGCTCGGCCGCCGGTCCCCGCCTGGTGAAGCTGTCGTACACCTCCGCCAAGGCCACCAAGCACCTCGCCTTCGTCGGCAAGGGCATCACCTACGACTCGGGCGGCATCTCGCTGAAGCCCGCCGGGCACAACGAGACGATGAAGTGCGACATGGCCGGCGCCGCCGCGGTCTTCGCCGCCGTGGTCACCGCCGCGCGCCTCGGCCTGGAGGTCAACGTCACGGGCTGGCTCGCCCTCGCCGAGAACATGCCGTCGGGCTCCGCCACCCGCCCGGGTGACGTGCTGCGCATGTACAGCGGCAAGACCGTCGAGGTCCTCAACACCGACGCCGAGGGCCGGCTGGTCCTCGCGGACGCGCTGTGGAAGGCGTCCGAGGACAAGCCGGACGCGATCGTCGACGTGGCGACGCTGACCGGCGCGATGGTGCTGGCGCTCGGCAACCGCACCTTCGGCGTGATGGCCAACGACGACGCGTTCCGCGCCTCGATCGTCGAGGCCGCCGAGGAGGTCGGCGAGGAGTCCTGGCCGATGCCGCTGCCCGAGCACCTGCGCAAGGGCATGGACTCCCCCACCGCCGACATCGCCAACATGGGTGAGCGGATGGGCGGCGGCCTGGTCGCCGGTCTGTTCCTGCGCGAGTTCGTGGGCGAGGGCATCACCTGGGCGCACCTGGACATCGCGGGCCCCGCGTTCAACGAGGCCGGTCCGTTCGGCTACACCCCCAAGGGCGGTACCGGTTCCGCGGTCCGCACCCTGGTCCGCCTCGCCGAACTGACGGCGGCCGGCGACCTGGGCTGAGCCTTCGTACGGCGTACGGCCCCGGGTGTCCCCTCACCCGGGGCCGTACGTATGGCCGTACGGGGGTTTCGCCTCCGACGAAATCCGCGGGTTCACCCGGCTCCGCACCCCGTCGACGTGATGGATCAGACGTCCCACACACCGGCCCGGCGTCTCGCTCGCCCTCGACAAGTGCGAAGATGGGTTCTCGGCAGGACAGGGCCCCCACCACAGGGCCGAAGAAAGAGCGGCCGGACACCAGCCGACCGACCGGTCAACCACCCGCAAGGGACAACGGTGCCCGGCGTACGGCGCACATGCATGGAGGACGTGACGTGGCGAACGACGCCAGCACCGTTTTCGACCTAGTGATCCTCGGCGGCGGTAGCGGCGGTTACGCCGCGGCGCTGCGCGGAGCGCAGCTGGGCCTGGACGTCGCCCTGATCGAGAAGGACAAGGTCGGCGGTACCTGCCTGCACCGGGGGTGCATCCCCACCAAGGCCCTGCTCCACGCGGGCGAGATCGCCGATCAGGCCCGCGAGAGCGAGCAGTTCGGCGTCAAGGCCACCTTCGAGGGCATCGACGTACCCGCCGTCCACAAGTACAAGGACGGGGTCATCTCGGGCCTGTACAAGGGTCTGCAGGGTCTCATCGCGTCCCGCAAGGTGACGTACATCGAGGGTGAGGGCCGTCTGTCCTCCCCGACCTCCGTCGACGTGAACGGGCAGCGCGTCCAGGGCCGGCACGTGCTCCTCGCGACCGGCTCCGTGCCGAAGTCGCTGCCGGGCCTGGAGATCGACGGCAACCGCATCATCTCCTCGGACCACGCGCTCGTCCTGGACCGCGTCCCGCAGTCCGCGATCGTGCTCGGCGGCGGCGTCATCGGCGTCGAGTTCGCCTCGGCGTGGAAGTCCTTCGGCACCGACGTGACGGTCATCGAGGGCCTCAAGCACCTCGTCCCCGTCGAGGACGAGAACTCCTCCAAGCTTCTTGAGCGCGCGTTCCGCAAGCGCGGCATCAAGTTCAACCTGGGCACCTTCTTCTCGAAGGCCGAATACACCCAGAACGGTGTCAAGGTCACCCTCGCGGACGGCAAGGAGTTCGAGGCCGAGCTCCTGCTCGTCGCCGTCGGCCGCGGCCCGGTCTCGGCCGGTCTCGGCTACGAGGAGCAGGGCGTCGCGATGGACCGCGGCTACGTCCTGGTCGACGAGTACATGCGGACGAACGTCCCGACCATCTCCGCCGTCGGCGACCTCGTCCCGACGCTCCAGCTCGCGCACGTCGGCTTCGCCGAGGGCATGCTGGTCGCGGAGCGTCTGGCCGGCCAGAAGGTCGTCCCGATCGACTACGACGGTGTCCCCCGGGTGACGTACTGCCACCCCGAGGTCGCCTCCGTGGGCATCTCCGAGGCCAAGGCCAAGGAGATCTACGGCGCGGACAAGGTCGTCGCTCTCAAGTACAACCTGGCGGGCAACGGCAAGAGCAAGATCCTCAACACCGCGGGCGAGATCAAGCTCGTCCAGGTGAAGGACGGTGCCGTGGTCGGCGTCCACATGGTCGGCGACCGCATGGGCGAGCAGGTCGGCGAAGCCCAGCTGATCTACAACTGGGAAGCGCTGCCGGCCGAGGTCGCTCAGCTCATCCACGCCCACCCGACGCAGAACGAGGCGCTCGGCGAGGCCCACCTCGCCCTCGCGGGCAAGCCGCTGCACTCGCACGACTGACAGCGGCCACCGGCCGGTCCCCCGGCCACCGGCTGCAACCGGTCACCGCGTCGAGCAGGGCGCGACGACGACCACAGACTTCCGCACCTTCCCCGAGCTCTCGATCCCGGTCGAGCACGGGGAGACCCCAATAAGGAGCAACAGAAACCATGCCGGTTTCCGTAACCCTTCCGGCGCTCGGTGAGAGCGTCACCGAGGGCACTGTCACCCGCTGGCTGAAGGCCGAGGGCGAGCGCGTCGAGGCCGACGAGCCGCTGCTGGAGGTGTCGACGGACAAGGTCGACACCGAGATCCCCTCTCCCGCCGCCGGCATCCTGGCGTCCATCAAGGTCGCCGAGGACGAGACCGTCGAGGTCGGCGCCGAGCTGGCCGTGATCGACGACGGCACGGGCGCTCCCGCCGCCGCCGAGGCTCCCGCCGCCGCCGAGGCTCCGGCCCCGGCCGAGGCTCCGGCCGCCCCCGCCC
>NZ_JBHWVI010000345.1:0-6313 GCF_042737005.1 Streptomyces sp. NPDC060027 | reverse complement strand
GCCTTCCGCTGTCCGGCCGGACAGCGGAAGGCAGGCCCCAGTCCAATCAGTCCGGTTTATGCGGCCGCCGCTTCCCTCATGAGGACCGTTCGCGTCTCCCGCAGGCAATGGGCACGAGGATGGGGCCCTCGTCGTGTACGGGACGACCAGGCAGCCGCGTATCCGTTTGTCGTTTTGAGTACAGATTGCTCAGTTAGCCGGGAGGCGGCCGGAGGAGTGTTGTCGGTAGAGGGACAGGGTTCCGGAGCCTTCGGGACCGACTTCCTCACCCGAGCCGAGAAATTGCCTCTCCGGAAGTGATCGTCATGTACGCCACTGCTCACGACAGCCACACCGACCAGACCGGCGGTGCGGCAGCGGGCTGGCAGCCCAGCCTGCCGGCCACGACCGGTGACCGCCAGCAGCGGATCCCGGCCCCGCGCAGGCCCGCCGACGATCACGGCCGCCGTAACGATGTGACACGGGCGCTGGAGCACCAGCCCGAGGCTGCCGATGAGGCACGGCATATCGCAGAGTCGGTGCTGGAGGACTGGCAGGTCGACGCCGAGGCGGTGGACGCGGCGGTGCTTGTGGTGTCCGAGCTGGTCACCAACGCCGTCGAGCACGCCCAGCCCCCCATCGCCTTCCACCTGCACCGCGAGCACACCGGAAACCGGCTCTGGGTCGGCGTCACCGACGGCGGCCCCGCCCAGCAGGAAGGCGCCCGGACCGCCTCCTGCGCCGACGACGAACGCGGCATCACGATCATCGACACCATCGCCGAGGCACACGGCACCCGCACCCACCCCACCGGCAACACCACCCACTGGGCCCGCCTGAACGCCGCCTGACACCCACAACCGCCAGCCTCCGCCCCCTCCCAAACGGGGGCCGGTGCCTGACCGCCCGACCGCACCAGCAACCTGTTCGCGGCGGGCCCCCAAAGGGGGCGGGGATCCTCAAACCTGACCAGGACCCCGCCCCCTTCCATCAGGTCCCCCGATACAAAGAACGCCTCCCGCCCACGGCTGCCGCTGCCGGACGTCTCACCTGTTCTTGATCAATAACGAACCTGTGCGCGCAGCCTGAAAAAGGTTTGCCCGACAACGCAGAAGATCCGCCGCCAGGGTCAGGGACAGCAGCGCGCCATGAAGCAGCTCATCGCGCTCAGGGCTCCGCGGCTGCAACCCGGTGATCTGGCTGCGCGAGGCCCTGGCCGCAGTCGACCTGAGGCGGTTCATCTCCGCCATGTCCCACACGCCGCCAGGTCGAAACGCCGCAGCCAGCCGCGGACGGTCTCCCACAGCCTGCCCAGTTCGGCCGCGATCGACGCCGCCCGAGCGGAGTCCTGATGCGCCCGGACCTGGTCGAGTATCTACCTCGCCCACCGGGCCGCGCAGGGCATGAACACCGACCACAAGGTCCGCTGGGGTGCCCGGGCGCTGCTTGCCGCAGTGCCCGACCTGACGCGTGGTCCGTCGGCGGTGTCGAGGCAGGCGTGGAGTGATGGGCTTGGCACCGAACGGGGGACATCACCTGAGCTCGACTACGTACGAGCTTCCGCTGAACTCCCAGCCGTCGGTGCCTTCGCCGATGTCGGCGACGATGACATCGTCGATGAAGCGGTCCTCGAGGCCGTCGTCGCGAAGGTCGCCGGCCAGCCAGAGCACCTCGATGTCGCTCCAATCCCCACGGCGCCCGTCAATCCGCAGCGGGGCGGCACGGCGGGTGCCGCGTTCGTCGTTGCCGGTCTTGACCATGCCACTGATCTCGAATTGGCTGTCTTTGACCTGGTCAGGGATGGGTTCGGCGGGGGGACGATGGCGACGTTCTCGTACGCGGTGTGGATGAGGTCGCGCCGGCCGCCCGCGGCTTCGGCAGCCAGGGTGAGCAGATGTCTCACCGTGAACGCCTCCTCTTCAGGCCCGCCCAGGTGGCGCGCCGTACCCGCCAACGTGACTGGCCGCCGCGGCTTCCTCCAGGACGACGAACGCGTCCCGCACCGTGCGGTACAGGGCGGGGCGTCGCCGGGGTGGGCGCGCTCCGCCTGGCCCGCAGGACAACATGACCGGCCTGTCAGCGCCGAGTGGAGACGAGGACCACGCCTACTCTGGAGATATGGACAGGCGAGTGCGTTGCTGTGCCTTCTGCCGTAAGCCGCTGACGGTGTTGGCTCGGTCGGATATCCGTTACTGCTGTCCTGCCTGCGGGGCGGCTGCGCGACGGAGGCGTTCCGACTGTGAGGCAAGGCTTTTCGACACGACGTCGCGGGCACTGCGGAGCTGCCCTGTCTGCGGTGAAGCCGTCGCCGCCGGGCAGGATCGTCGGCGCGATGCGGTGTACGACCGGCCTGCGTGCCGCACTGCCGCCTACCGGGCCCGCGCCGCGATCGTCGCGTGACGGATAAACGTCGCGCTGCAGAACGTTGGCCTGCGGAAATGCAGTGGAAGCGTAGGCCCGCTCCTATCCTGCCGCGGCCGATTCACATCCGGCTCCGCGAGCATGAGGTCACGCGACCAGGGAGTGAGGGATCCCCTGCCGGTCAAGGGAACCCGTCGATCAATTAACAAACCTGGCATAAGGTTTTAGATTGGGAGTAAGGGCACGAGGTGGGGTTCGACGTGTCTGCTGGACCTGTACCCGCGCCCGGGCATGCAGGGAGGCTCACCATGGTCAGAGAAAGAGTTGTCAGCCCCTTTCCCCAGCGCTACACCGACCGGCAGTGGGGGCGCTTCGTGCGCCAGGGCCGCGACCTGGTCCTGGAGGAGACGCGAATCCAGTTCGAGCTGGGCGACATCACTCTGAAGATGGTCGACAAGTCCGAGCCCGGTGAAAAGCGCGGCGTTTTCACGATCCTGGACCGCTACGCCGATCAGATCGGTATCAACGTCCACACGCTGCTGGGCTACCGGTTCACCGCCATGCAGTGGCCGCCCCAGCACCGGGAGCCGGGTGTGTCCTGGTCGGTCCACCGCGCCCTGGAATCCTTGGATGATCGTTTCGAGATCATCCAGGAACCACCGAACGGAGCGGACCACTGGACCGAGGACGCTGCCCTGAGGCGTGCTGGCCGGCTGCCTCACCGCCCCCTCACCAAGGAAGAGAAACTCGACCGAGTACGCACTCTGCTGGCGAACTCCGAAAACGCGGTAGGCGCGGTGGAGGAGATCATCCGCCGGCCTGATGTCGCGCACAAGGTGATGGCCAACCCGGTCAACCAGCGCATCCTGTACCGCGCACACCATGAGCAGCGGATGGAAGCCGCGGCAGACCGGCTGGCGGCCGCCCACGAACGCGACAGCGAGCCCGCAGACCGCGACCCCTGGGAGCAGGCGGAGACCACGGCCGCACCCCGGGCATCGGCGCGGTTGCGGGAACCGGCCGTGGACTACCAGCGTGCCTCGCGCGAGGCACTGGAACTGATCGGCACCGGCACCGCGTTCCTGGTCGACCTTCAGGAGATGGTCCCCCGCCTGCACGTCACGGAATTCACCGACCGGGAAGTGAGAGCGATCCTGGACAACCACAGAAGGATCCGTGCAGCACTGGACTGGTGCGACTCCGCGCTCGCCACCGGCGACAAGACGATGGACGACGAACTCGCCCGCATCCTGTCCGAAGGAGATGACGGGCCATGACTCGTCAAGCCCGCACCGCGGCAGTCTCGGACACGGGCCAGCGGGCCGCCCCGGTTCCCACCCAGCACCTGGCAGAACTCGCCTGGCGCCTCTTCGACGAGGCTGGCGACGACGTCCTACTCCCCCGCGAGCACATCACCGACCGCATCCACGCCACCGACGGACAGTTCGAGCGCACCAAGAGCTACATCCGCGACCACCTCACCATGGAGAAGGGCAAAGCGTTCCTCGCCTACCGCGGCGGCTACATGATCACGACCGACCCCGCGAAGATCGCCGAGAACGCCTCCCTGAAGATGCGCCGGATCAACACCGAACTGCGCCGTCTGCTGTCGGGGGCCATCAACCCCCTGGGCGAGCAGGTCGCCGACTACGAGGTTCTGGCCATGTTCCAGGACGAGATCGCCCACATGACCCGTACCTACGACCGCATGAGCAAGGCCACCATGACCATGCCCAAGCCGGTGCGGACCGCCAAGACCAAGCGGCGCCGTCGCTCTGCCGCCCGTACCTAGCGACAGGAACGCCGGTCATGACACGCCCGTCGACCTGGCGTCCGTCCAGCGCGCTCACCCTGTACCGCGCGCTGGACGAACTCGGAGCTGCCCCCAGCCCCGACCCGAAACTCCGCCCAGCCGGTCCCCGGCGCACCGACAGCGCCCTGCTCCTGGGCGTACTCCTCGCCAAAACCGAACTCGACGCCGCCGTGCGCGCCGACCCCGCGCAAGAACCCCCCCGCGGCCTGACCCAGCTCCTGGCCGGTTACCGCTCGACGATCCCCTCAGCCGCAGATGAAACGCGCCTGCGGCTGCTGAGCATGCGTCTGGTCCGCAGCGCCATCGAAGCCACACTCGACGACGACTTCAGCCCCCTCGCGCAAGCAGCGGGCGACGCCGCCCTGGCCACTGCCGGCCTCATCGACGCCGAACGACTCAGACGCACCGGAGCCACCCCCGAGACAATCAACACCACTATCGACGCCGCCACCCAGTCACTACAGGCAGCCGCCACCAGTCTCACCCCGGGCCAGAACCCAAACCGCTACCGGACCGGATGATCAGCAGTTGAGCCGGCAAGGACGCGAACAATGGAAAGTGCGGCGGGTGCGGATCCCGCTTCCTGGACCTGGTGGGCACGGCATGGCGGGATGAACATCCGCCTCCTCGCGGGTACGCGAACGAGCCCGACCAATTGCCGTGACTGAACACCTCAGGCGGCGGAGCTCACCGCACAGAACGCAAAGGTTCTGTGATCTTCTCCAGTCCAGGGGGCACCTGGCCAGCGGTGTTGGTCGCAAATCTCCACGTCAGTGCCGTGGTGGGGGCTTCGGCATGCTGAGCCACACCGGAGCCAATCCGCTGAGATCCGCTGATGTCCTGCGTCTTCTGCGGCGGTTCTCCCGTCACCAAGGAACATGTCTTCCCTCAGTGGCTGAACCAATACCTTCCGCCAGGGCGGCAGCAGACCGAACAGGCCCGCTATGGGGCTGGCGCCTTCGACGTGACCCGGCAGAGCATGGGCCTGGACTTCACGGTCAAGAAGGTGTGCGCCCCGTGCAACAAGGGGTCCGGGTAGGAACGGAACGAAAAACCGGTGTTGCTGTCAAATCTTTTGACGATCCGTCTGATCCGAGGTGGGCTTCTGCACGACAAGCGTCAGTTTCGGCGCCGCGCAGCGGGGTCCTGGCTGGCGACGTGCCGGGCGACGGCGTCCACGCCCGGCCGTGCGTACCGCTCCAGGGAGCGGACGGAGGCGTGGCGGGAGCGGGCCAGGAGCATGGGTGTGCTGGTGCCGGACTCCGCGTCGTGGGTGAGCGCCGTGTGCCGCCAGCGGTGCAGAGTGAAGCCTTGGAGGTCGTCCCACTGCTCGGGGCGGGCGAGCGGGATGGCCAGCAGCCGGGTGCTCTCTTCGAAAATCTCCTCGGCCCGTCGGTAGGACAGCCGGGCCCGTCCCGTGGCCGGGCAGATGTCCATCGTCGGGGTGCCAGCGCTGGCGCGGCGCTCGGTGAGGAACAGCGGGCCCTCGGTGCGGCCGGCGATCAGGCGGGGCAGCAGCTGAGCGGCGCCGGACTGCCAGTGGATCCACTCGATCGCGCCGCCCTTGGCGGTGATCCTGCCGCGCTTGTCAGCGGTGAACAGGTCCTCGACGTTCAGGCACAGCACTTCCTCAGCCCGGGCCGCGGTCTCATACAGGAGACGCCACAGTGTCTTGTCCCGCAAGCTCACGCCCTCCAGGCTCCAGACGGCTGCGACCTGGGGGAGGGAGAGCTCCTTGGTCTTGTCCGGCGGTGAGGGACGGCGCTCGATGCCGAAGGTCGGGTCGGCGGCAATCCAGCCCTGCCGCAGCCACCACCCGATCGCCTTGCGCACCACCGACAGTTCCCGGTTCACGGTGTCCGGGTCCATCGCGTCCGCCCGGGCAGCGGCGAACTCGGCCAGCGCCTTCGGCAGGCCCGGGTCGTCCAGCGCGGCGAGCTCCAGCGGCGGTGGCTTCGCCCCGCGCCGATCTGGTCCGATCGGGGTGGGCTCGCGCGCGAGCATCCAGCCCCAGTTCGTCAGCGAGATCCGGTAGATCCGCGCCGAGCTGCTCGCCGCCTACGTGTTCCAGCGCGACGGCATCACGACAGCTGAGGGACGGCCGCTCGCCGGCCCTGACGTCGACTCGTTCGTCACCGCGTTCTGGCAGCGCGAACTCGG
>NZ_JBHWVI010000344.1:0-6340 GCF_042737005.1 Streptomyces sp. NPDC060027 | reverse complement strand
ACGTTCGGATCGAGCAGCAGTTCGCACAGGTAGCCCACGTCTGATCCAGCGGCGACGGACTGGGATGTACCGGCACGGCCCCGACCCACCCACCGAACCCCACACGCGAGGCGAGCGCGAGCGCACCCGCAGGGGGCTAGAACGCGTACGAATCCCCGGTGTCGAGCGCCAGCACCCGCTGCCGGTCATTCGCGTGATTCCGGTCCACCGACCCCCCACCCCACACGGTGTCGACCTCCATCGACACCTCCGACGGCATCCCCCGCAGCCGCACCCTCACCCGGATCTCCTCCCCCAGCCCATCCGCAGGCAACGCCCCCGTACGGCACACCACCGTCCGCTCCCCCGCCCGCGCACACCGGGCCGGCAACCGCTGCACATCGTGCAGCGGGGCCGACCACCGCAGCCGAACCGTCGCGTCGCCGACGGGATTCGGCCCATGGTTCCGCGGCGTCAGCCGGACATCGACCCGCCCGCCACCCATGGTCACGGACCCGTGATAGGCGAGATCGGCCTCGGGCCCCACGACGGCCCCGGCCGCGGGACCGCCACCCACCAGCACGGCCCCCAGACTCAGCACACCCAGCGCACACACGATCCGCATGAGCCTTTTCTCCGCTCGCTCGCCACTCGGAATGATCATCGGGTCATCGACCCGCGTCAGGGGATGTATCCCACCCCTGACGCCCCGCAGGCGCCTGCCAACAGGTGACGCACCACCACGCCGGAGCACGAGCGACGAGCCCACCCCCGCATGCCACAGTGACCGCATGCCGATCGCCCGCTCCGCCGCCCTCTTCGTCCTCGCCGCGTTCCTCGAGATCGGCGGCGCCTGGCTGGTCTGGCAGGGCGTACGCGAACAGCGCGGCTGGCTCTGGATCGGCGCCGGCGTGATGGCCCTCGGCCTGTACGGCTTCGTCGCCACCCTCCAGCCGGACGCCGAGTTCGGCCGCATCCTCGCCGCGTACGGCGGAGTCTTCGTGGCCGGCTCCCTCGCCTGGGGCGTGGTCGCGGACGGCTACCGCCCCGACCGCTGGGACATCACCGGCGCGCTGATCTGCCTGGCCGGAATGGCCGTGATCATGTACGCCCCGCGCGGCACCTGACGCACCACCGCCAGAGAGCCCACCACCGAGCGATCCACCACCCGACACCTCGCCCCACCCACCGGCACCGCCACCCGACACCTCGCCCCGCCCACCGGCACCTCGCCCCCTCCCACCCGTCCTCGCCCCCCACCTATCCTTGCCGGAGAAGCCCCAGCCCACCGCCAAGGAGCAGCCGTATGACCCCCGCCGCCGCGTCCCGTATCGCCGTCATCACCGGTGCAAGCAGCGGAATCGGCGCCGCGACGGCCCGGCAGCTCGCGGCCGAGGGCTACCGCGTCGTCGTCACCGCCCGCCGCAAGGACCGCATCGAGGCGCTGGCGGAGGAGATCACCGCGGCGGGCGGCCAGGCCACCGCGTACGCCCTGGACGTCACGGACCGCACCGCGGTCGACGAGTTCGCGTCCGCGTTCAAGACGATCGGCGTGCTGGTCAACAACGCGGGCGGCGCGCTCGGCGCCGACCCGATCGCGACGGGCGACCCGGCCCAGTGGCGCCAGATGTACGAGACGAACGTCATCGGCACCCTGAACATCACGCAGGCCCTCCTCCCGGCGCTCACGGCCAGCGGCGACGGCACGGTCGTCGTCCTCTCCTCCACGGCGGGCCACGGCACGTACGAGGGCGGCGGTGGCTACGTCGCCGCCAAGCACGCCGAGCACGTCCTCGCGGAGACACTGCGCCTGGAGATCGTCGGCACGCCCGTCCGGGTCATCGAGGTCGCCCCCGGCATGGTCAAGACGGACGAGTTCGCCCTGACCCGCTTCGGCGGCGACACCGAGAAGGCCGCCAAGGTCTACGCGGGCGTCGCCCAGCCCCTCACCGCGGACGACGTCGCCGAGACCATCACGTGGGCCGTCACGCGCCCGAGCCACGTGAACATCGACCTGCTCGTGGTCCGCCCCCGGGCCCAGGCGTCGAACACGAAGGTCCACAGGGAACTGTGATGCCCGATCCGGCGTCACCTCCGCGGCCGACGCCCCCGGACGGCGAGAAGGCCCGCCTGGCCCTGGAGAAGAAGCGCGAACGCTACGTCTGGTACTACCTCGCGTACTTCCTCTTCGGCATCCACATCGTGGCCTTCGTCATGATCTACGCGGTCCTGCACGCGAAGTGACCCACCGGTCGGGGACAACGCACGGCAACTCCGCCGCGTAACGCGCACCAGCACCGCGCCCGTAACCCACAAGGGTGAATTGATTCGATCACCCGCACGTCAAGTGAACGCCCGACCTGGGCTCACGCCACAACATCAACCTGGTCGCGCCCCGCTGACATGCGCGTAGCACCCGACCGCCGTCGCTGGACGCCATCGGAGGACCGAGTACTACTGACGCTCAACAACGACGCCGCGGCCGCCAAGGAACTCGGCAGGACCGAGAAGAGCTGCTACGTCCGCCTCTGGCGTCTGCGGACCGGCAAGACCCCGCTGCCCGCCGACGCCTGACCGACTGAACGGCGAGGCCCCGGACCGGGGCCTCGCCGTTGTCAGCCCTTCACACAGACGACCTGCTTCAGCTTCGCCACGACCTCCACGAGGTCACGCTGCTGCTCGATGACCTTCTCGATCGGCTTGTACGCACCCGGGATCTCGTCCACGACGCCGGAGTCCTTGCGGCACTCCACGCCCTGCGTCTGGTCCTCCAGGTCCTTCGTCGAGAAGCGCCGCTTCGCCGCGTTGCGGCTCATGCGCCGACCCGCGCCGTGCGAGGCCGAGTTGAAGGACTTCTCGTTGCCGAGGCCCTTCACGATGTACGACCCCGTCCCCATCGAGCCCGGAATGATGCCGAACTCTCCGGCCCGCGCGCTGATAGCTCCCTTGCGCGTGACGAGCAGGTCCATGCCGTCGTAGCGCTCGATGTTCACGTAGTTGTGGTGGCAGCTGACCTCGGGCTCGAAGGTCGGCTTCGCCTTCTTGAACTCCTTGCGGACCACGTCCTTCAGGAGCGCCATCATGAGCGCGCGGTTGTGCTTCGCGTACTCCTGGGCCCAGAACAGGTCGTTGCGGTACGCCGCCATCTGGGGCGTGTCCGCGACGAAGACGGCGAGGTCACGGTCGACCAGGCCCTGGTTGTGCGGGAGTTTCTGAGCGACGCCGATGTGATGCTCGGCCAGCTCCTTGCCGATGTTCCGCGAACCGGAGTGCAGCATCAACCAGACAGAACCGGACGTATCGACACAAACCTCTACGAAGTGATTGCCGCCGCCCAGCGTCCCCATCTGCTTGACAGCCCGCTCCTGACGGAACTTGACCGCCTCCGCCACCCCGTCGAACCGCCCCCAGAAGTCGTCCCACCCGGCGGTGGCCAGCCCGTGGAAGCGGTCCGGGGCGACCGGGGAGTCATGCATCCCCCGACCCACCGGAATCGCCTCCTCGATCTTCGACCGGAGCCGCGAGAGGTCGCCCGGCAGGTCGTTGGCCGTGAGGGACGTCCGGACCGCGGACATTCCGCAGCCGATGTCGACTCCCACCGCCGCCGGGCACACCGCGTCCCGCATGGCGATGACGGAGCCGACCGTCGCGCCCTTGCCGTAGTGGACGTCCGGCATGACGGCGAGCCCCTTGATCCAGGGCAGGGTCGCCACGTTCTGGAGCTGGCGGAGTGCGACATCCTCGACCGACGCGGGGTCGGTCCACATGCGGATGGGAACCTTCGCGCCCGGCACCTCTACGTACGACATATCGTCCTCGATCCCCAGAAAAAACAACAGAAGTCTTAAATCGCAAAACCGGCGCCTAGGTCGACGTATGGGACAACGGACCGGCGTCCACGGCTCTGCGTGCGATACACATTGTCTCCAGGGGCCGCCCCCGTGCGGCAACCGAATAACCACAGGACACCCGGGCCGAAGCGCCATCGGGAACCGTCGAGAGGAGCCTGACCGTGCAGCGGAAGGCGTACGTATCAGGCGCCGCTGTGCTCCTCGCGGCATTGCTGGCGGGCTGCACGGGCGGTCCGGACGAGGGGAGTTCACCTCCGGACTCCAAGAGCGGCAACGCCGGCACGACGGCTCCGGCGGCCCAGCCGGGCAAGTACCGCACCCTCCCGCAGGCGTGCACCGCGGCCGATCACGACACCCTCGACGCACTGCTGCCCGGCATCCGGCAGAGCACCGACGAGAGACAGCAGGAGAAGCTGTACGAGGGTGAGGCCTCGGTCACGTACAACACGGACCGGCGGGACGGCTGCAACTGGAAGGTGGAGTCCACCTCCGCCACCGATCACCTCTTCGTCGACTTCGAGCGCGTGGTCTCGTACGACACCGCGGTGAGCGACGACGACAAGGCCGAGGAGCTCTACACCGTCAGGGAGACGGCGGCCGACCTCCCCGAGCCGTCCCCGTCGGCCTCCGCCTCGGGCGACGACGCCAGTCCGAGCCCGAGCGACGGCACCGGCACCCCGGCCGGCGACGGAGGCGACGAGGGCGACGGCAAGGGCGACGGCTCCGGCACCCCTTCCGCCTCCGCCTCTCCGTCGGGAACACCCACCGCTCTGCAGCCCCGCGTCCTCGACGGTCTCGGCGACCAGGCGTTCCTCGACGACAAGCTGAACACCGGCTCGTCGACGGCTCAGCAGCGCACGGTGACTGTGGTGTTCCGCACGTCCAACGTGATCGTGACGATCGAATACGCCGAGCAGCCGACGGCTTCCACGGACACCCCGGACAGCGAAGAAATGCAGGACAGGGCGTGGAAACTGGCCCGGGAGCTGGCCGACAAGCTCAACGGCTAGCGGCCCCGCGGCCCCTGCGGGCACCCCGGCGCAAACCCCCCGAACGGGAACCGCTCGGGCGCCTCACCGCGTACCGTGGCCCCTCGGACCCGACCGGTCGCACGTTCCATGTGCGGCCGGACCACGAGCGCCACGAGTGAAGGAACCATGCACCGACCAGTACAGCGAGTAGGCCGAGCACCGCGACTCACCCGCATCCTTGTCAGCGCAGCCGCCGTCCCGGTGATGCTCGTCGCCGCGGGCTGTTCCTCGGACTCCGACTCCGGCGACGACGCGCAGAAGAGCGCGAGCGTGACGCCGGACGCGAAGGTGTCCGAGAGCGCCTCGGCCGATGTCGTGCAGCCCGCCGCGTACGCGACACTTCCCGAGCCGTGCTCGGTGCTGTCGAAGAAGACTCTGGGTGAACTGGTCCCCAAGGGCAGCAAGTCGGGCAAAGAAGGCAAGTCGGACGACGCGGCGCAGCGCGGCAACTGCAACTGGAGCAGCCTCGACAACAACGGTGTGAAGGGCTCTCAGTTCCGCTGGCTGAACGTGGCGCTGCTGCGTTTCGATTCGGACACGCGTGGCGCGGGCGACGAGCAGGCGCACGCGTACTTCGAGAAGCAGGTCACGGGCGCGCAGTCGGTGGAGGGCGCGAAGGGCGCCAAGTCCGAGCCGGTCGCCGGGACGGGCGACGAGGCGACGGCCGTGCGCTACGACCTGAAGAAGAAGGAAGGCTCCTTCAAGCAGCAGACGATCGTGACGCGCGTCGAGAACGTGGTCGTCACGCTCGACTACAACGGTGCCGGTCTCGCGGGTGAGAAGACCCCGGACGCCGCCGACCTGCTGAAGGACGCCGAGAAGGCGGCGAAGGAGGCGGTGGCCGCGGTGACCGCCGCGAACCAGGACGGCGGCGGGGCCGGCGCGTCCTCTTCGGGGCCGTCCGCGTCGGGGCCGTCCTCTTCGTCGAAGGCGTCGTCAGGCTCGAAGGCTCCGTCCAAGAGCGCCTCCAGGAGCGCTTCGCCGTCGAAGTCCGCGGCAAAGAAGGACTGACCCGCCCCCGTCCGATTTCGGGGCTCAACTCGTATCTTTGGCGGGACAGTTGCAGGGGCCCGGTCCTCTCGGGGACCGGGCTCGTCCCATACCGCGCATCCGTACGCCACACACATGTGCCACTCTGTTGCGCGCAACAACACGCAAGCGGAGAGGAGTGCAGGTGGCCGCGCCCATACAGCTGACACGGATGCACAAGATTCTCATCGGCGTGGTCGTCGCCGGTGCGGTCGTCATCGCCGGGATCGGCTTCGCCGGTTCGTACACGGCGGTCCGTGAGCTGGCGATCCAGAAGGGGTTCGGGAACTTCTCGTACGTCTTCCCGATCGGCATCGACGCGGGTATCTGCGTCCTGCTCTCCCTCGACCTGCTCCTGACGTGGATCCGTATCCCGTTCCCCCTGCTGCGCCAGACCGCGTGGGTGCTGACGGCGGCGACGATCGCCTTCAACGGCGCGGCGGCCTGGCC
>NZ_JBHWVI010000343.1:0-6351 GCF_042737005.1 Streptomyces sp. NPDC060027 | reverse complement strand
CTCTCACCAATATCCGACCTGCCAGGGGCCTCGATGGCCGTCAACCCCCTCAACGCCAAGCGCGCATCAACCACACCTTGGGGACGCGACGTTAGCTCAGGAGACTGCCCGACTCGCCGGAAGCTTACGGGGCCATGATCACTCGCCCCAAAGCAGCTCCAGCCCAAAGCCGCTCCGCCGCCCTAGGGGGTAACTGGAGCCAACATCGGCGGATGCCATCGCACGATGTCATATCGCCCTGAAGCGGAAATCTCGTCAGAAACGGCCCACCCAACAGGTCGGGCTCGCATTTTTTCTCTACTCAGCACCGACGAATTATCGAAGTGGTAGGACTGTGCGACTGTCCTGTGGAATTCGACTGTTCCATTGAATTGGGATCCGTAAAAACTCACTCCGGTGGATCGTTGAGTACCGGCAAACACGGAGCTTTTTTCGAACGTCACGTCTCTGAAGGCCGCGCCGTCCATCGGCTCGATATTTGCAAATTTAGCTACCCCTGAGAATCGCGTGTTCCGGACAGAGACTCCGGCGGTGAACTTACATTCAGAGAACGAAGCCGAGTCCATGAAGTGTGTACCTCGGAGGCGAAGCCGTCCTTCGAATCGCGACGATCCGAAACGCGTCATTCCCTTAAAGTCTGAATCGGCTATCGTGACTGCACCGCGAAATCTGACCTGCCCGAAACGGCAGATATCCGCGAAGATGGCTCGAATGAATTGAACGTCTGAGGCGAAATCTGCCTCGGCGAAGTTGACCTCGCTCGAAAACTCTGCGTCATCGAAGTTGCTTCGGTCGTAGAAGTTGGCCAACTTGAAGGATGCCTGGCCCTTGAAGGTGGATCTGTCGAAGCGTGCTCCTAAATCGAAGCTTGCTTGATCGAACCCACACGCCCTCTCGAAAGTGACTTCTTCGAACTTAGCCGGACCAGAGAATTCAAAGCCTTTGAAATCGGCGAATCCGTGGAAGCGCGCCCCTCGAAACTTCATGAACCCTGTCGACTTGGAGGCAGTAAACCGAGTGGTGCCGATAAATCGAGTATGTGCAAATACACCTCCCTCCAACTCGCAGTCAGACAGGTTCCAGGTTATAAGTGTCGCTCCGGTTAGATCGATTCGCAATCCTCCCCAGAACTCACCCTTACTCTTCGATGTGTTCGATAGATGGCGCCTTAGTAGATCTTGTGCCGTAATCCGAACCTGCATCTCCTGACGCTCCTCGTTATTCGCCAAGGCCGTCTGAAGTGCATGCGTTGTGACCGATGAAGCTTCTACGGATGAGGGAATGGAGAACGGCATGCGCAGATATGCACAAACGACATCAATGATTGTTTGCCTGTGGCTCGGATTGGCTTGCGCCAATCTCTCCAAGGCGAAAATTCCACCAATTCTTACGGGTGCGATATCGCTGCCCAGCTGATCGACTGCCTTGCCGTATAGATCAGTAATCCTCCTCTCTGTTGCATCCATGATCTCAGTCTCTGCAACCTCCTCTTGGTGCAATTGAGATCTCTCGCCTAGCCACTGCTTGCGAGCGGCCAGTAGGAGAGCTGCTGCGCCGCCGGCTCCTACCCCAACACTAAGGCCTGTGCGGATTGCGTTGATTTCGACCGAGGCGATTTTTGCCTCATCGGGAGTTTGGGACGAAGTTTCCCGCACTAGGAACAATGTAGTAGCTGCGGTGATTCCAGAAATTACCAGAAATAAACAAACAACTAAACGCCACGAGATGACCCTGATTTGTGGTCGTCGCGTTTGCTCCTGGCCAACCTTGAGGTTCCGCATTGCGCAAGTATGACGTCGGTTGAGATGCCATGGTGGCCACTTCGAAAATAATGGCCGGGCTTCCTGGGAGGGATGGGCTGGGCTGCGCCGGGCCATGCCCGCGCCGACCGGCGGTGGCCGGACGGATGGATGCCTCTCAACAGGTCACGCAACCTCTAGGCCCGCGTGTCATAGGTGTGCCACACAGTGCGGTCAAACACGGTCGATGACGGCTTACCGCAGGTGATATAGGGCCTTCGCCTGGGCCGCCGCTGCAGCCGGAGTGACCTGCACGGACATACTGCCAACCACTCCTGCCCTTACAAACGGCGGCGTTCGCTATGCGGCTAGGCCCGACGCAGTCATCCACTAGCCTCCGATCAATGGCTGTTGCTGACCTTGGAGGCTCCGTGGCCCATGCCGCTCTCACCGAACCGGATCGACTCTGGTCCGCGCAGGAGGTCCTGTTGCGTCCCAGCCCGGTGCCGGCGGCGGCCGGGGTCTACGGGTGGCACTTCGTACAGGCTCCCTCTGCCGACCTCGATGCCGGGCGTCTTCTCTACGTCGGCATAGCCCCGCGGTACATGGCCAACCGGACCAGCACGCAGAACCTGCGCAAGCGAGTGCGGTACCACTACCGGGGCAACGCGGCCAGATCAACGCTTCGTCTCACACTCGGTTGTCTGCTCGGGATCGAGCTGCGTCGAGTGGGCAAGAGTGGGACGCGCATGACCTTCGGCAAGGCCGGGGAAGCCGTCCTCAGCCAGTGGATGGCAGAGAACGCCCGAGTGTGTTGGATCGAGCACGACGAACCGTGGACCCTGGAGTCGGAGCTCATCACTCAACTCGACTTGCCGCTGAACCTCGACCAGAACCGTCGCAACCTGTTCCACGGCCGCCTCAAGGAACTGAGAGCCCAAGCTCGGCAGCGCGCAAGAGAGTTGGACGTCAGCGCGTAGACCTTCTGCCGATCTGACATCACCAACTGACATCAACGATGGCGGACGATGGCATACGGCGGTGGCTGCAGCCGGATCCATGAGCGACCAGCAGGCCCAGTTCCGGCAGGCCGTACCGGGCTGTGATCGAACTTACAAGGCGAGGGTCAGTCTTCGCCGACCTGTAGCAGCACCACGGTGAAGCCGTTGCCAGTGCCGGCGACCACGCCGTCGAAGGTGTGGCGAGTGACAGCACTCCAGGCGCGTACTTGCTCCGAGAGATCGCTGATGTTCGCGTGCCAGACGGATCCGGTGCCGAGCAGTTCGACCACGCGGACCGCTGTCCGACGTGCATGGGTGCGATCACGTCGTGGACTGCCGGGGAACACCAGGTCATCCGCTGCGAGGTAGGTCATGAGGTCCGTCGCGTATTTCGAGTCGACCTCGATGAGCGCTTCAGCCACCTCGGCCGGCGAGTCGGGGCCAGTCGCCCCGGGCACGGCGTACTGCTCCCAATCCCGTTCAGCCTCGACAACGAGAGTCCGGATGTGTTCCTCCACTGAACCCTGAGTCTCAGGCGAGACGCGACCGAAGACCCCTTCTTCCCGAGCCAGCGAGGCAAGCAGCCCACGAAGCTCCCACTCGATGTTCATCGCACCATGTTCCCAGGCCACTGCAGACAGCCATGCCGGAGGCTCAGTGGTCACGCCGCCGCATACGGCAATCAACAAACGTGCCACATCCGTGCCACATAGGTCGGTCAGCCACGGTCAACAGCGGTGTGCATCGGTCGCGGTACCTCGCCCAACTCGACACTCCCCATCTGCCCTACGGCCTGCGCGTCTTCGAGGAGCCCAACCACCGGGCTTACAAGGCTGCGGTCTGCCCTCCTCCGGTGCAGTCATGCTTGGGTCGGTGACCGGCGAGGTGTTCGCGGGAGCTACTTCAGATGATTCAGGCGTTTTGACCTCACGGCCAGGGTCTTGTTTCTACGCTGAGTTCTTTCGGAGCCGCGTGGGTTTGGGGATCAAGTGGACGCTGAGATCGTGCAGTTGGTTGGGCAGGCGGGGCCGGCTGTGACGGCTGCGGTGGGGGCATACGGGGCAGCCGTGCTGACCCGTGCACAGGATGCTGCGGCCGACGCCACGGTCGGTCTCGGACAACGGATTCTTCAACTGGTCTGGCGGCACCGGGACGAAGCGGGTCAGGCGGAGCTGGAACGGGTGGTGGGTGAGGCTGCCGATGAGCAGGACGACGCGTACTCCACGGCCGTGCTGAGCCGACTCCTCGGGCAGGCATTGCAGAACGATCCCGCACTCCGGGAGGAACTGGCTGCTGTACTGCCTGCTCCCGCGCCGGGCACGGTCAATGTCACGGCCTCCGGTGAACGGTCGATCGCCGCCCAGCACATCGGTACTGCCATCACCGGTGACGGTCACACCGCGCCGCGGCCATGAGTACGGACGAGGATCGATCCCGGCTGGGGATCGAGGCGGCCGGACCGAGGACGATCGCCGCCCAGCACATCGGTAACGCCTTCACGGGCGATGTACTGCCAGCCGAGGCACTGCATGCACCAAGCAAGGCCGCAGCGGCACCGGGCACCTCCAACCTGTCCCCCATCGCCCTCTGCCTGGGGCGGGAGGAAGAACTGGGCCGGCTGCGGCGCATCCTGACCAGCCGCCATGAGAGTGCGATCACTCAGAGTGGGACAGTGCACGGTCTGGGAGGAATCGGTAAGAGCACGCTCGCCCTGCAGTACGCCCATCGCCATCGCGGCGACTACAGCCTGATCTGGTGGATCAACGCCGCGTCCTCCAACGAGATCGAGACCTCCCTCGCCGGCCTTGCTCACGCTCTGGTGCCCGACTGGTCAGCCACCGCAGGGCGGGAAGCGCAGGTGGCGTGGGCGATGCAGTGGCTGGCCTGGCATCCGGGCTGGCTGCTGATTTACGACAACGTGGAGAACCCCGAGGACCTCACCGACTACACCGGCGCCCTCCACCGGGGCCATCACCTCGCCACCAGCCGCCGCACCACCGGCTGGCCCGACAGTGCCCCCACCTTGACCCTGGGCAACCTTGACCCCGAAGATGCCACCACCCTGCTGTGTCGGCTCGTGTTCAAGGAGACCAGCCCCACGCCCCGTCAGCAGGCCGAAGCCCGCTCCCTTGTAACCGAGTTGGGGCACTTCCCTCTGGCGATCAAACAGGCTGGCGCCTACCTGGCCCAGAACTGCGGCATCAGCCTGGACTCCTACCGCCGTCGGCTGGACACCAAACTTGCCAAGACCGCCCACGGCACCGATACCGAACGCACCCTCGCCCGCATCTGGAACGTCACCCTCCACACCCTGGAGCAGGTCGATCCGCTGGCCGTGAAGGTGCTGCACACTGTCGCCTGGCTGGCCCCCGACGACATCCCTCACAGCCTGCTCACCCCACCCGGCACCGACCCGGACGACATCGCCGAAGCCGTCGGAACCCTTGCCGCGTACAGCATGATCACCGACACCGGCACCACGTTGAGCGTCCACCGTCTGGTTCAGACCGTCCTGCGCACCTCCCTAAACCCTGACGTCACCCAGCCGCTCCAGCACCTGCGAGGGCGGGACCGCGCGGAACAAGCCGTCCTCCACGGCCTGACCCCGCCCCGAGGCCAGGACACCACTACCGAAGACCAGTGGGACACCCTCACACCCCACCTCGTCACCCTCGCCGCCACCAGACCACCCGAACACCAAAACACCCGACTTACCGATGCATACGACACCGCCGGCTACCGACTCCACCAGCAAGGTCACACGGCCCGCGCCATCCCCTTGCTGGAGGCCACCCTCGCCCAGCGTGAGTGGGTCCTGGGCGACACCCACCCCCACACACTGACCAGCCGCAACAACCTTGCCGCCGCCTACCGGGCAGCGGGGGACCTGGGACAGGCCATCCCCCTGTACCAAGCCACCCTCACCCAGCGTGAGCAGGTCCTGGGCGACACCCACCCCGACACCCTGGCCAGCCGCAACCACCTCGCCGGCGCCTACCGGACGGCGGGGGACCTGGGACGGGCCATCCCCCTGCTGGAGGCCACCCTCGCCCAGTGCGAGCAGGTCCTGGGCGACACCCACCCCGACACCCTGACCAGCCGCAACAGCCTCGCCGCCGCCTACCAGGAGGCGGGGGACCTGGGACGGGCCATCGCCCTGCTGGAGGCCACTCTCGCCCAGCGTGAGCAGGTCCTGGGCGACACCCACCCCCACACACTGACCAGCCGCAACAGCCTCGCCGCCGCCTACTATGAGGCGGGGGACCTGGGACGGGCCATCGCCCTGCTGGAGGCCACCCTCGCCCAGCGTGAGCAGGTCCTGGGCGACACCCACCCCGACACCCTGGCCAGCCGCAACAACCTCGCCGCCGCCCACCAGGAGGCGGGGGACCTGGGACGGGCCATCGCCCTGCTGGAGGCCACCCTCGCCCAGTGCGAGCAGGTCCTGGGCGACACCCACCCCCACACACTGACCAGCCGCAACAACCTTGCCGCCGCTTACGAGTCGGCGGGGGACCTGGGACGGGCCATCCCCCTGTACAAAGCCACCCTCGCCCAGTGCGAGCAGGTCCTGGGCGACACCCACCCCCACACCCAGGCCAGCCGCAACA